>JBKDRQ010000175.1:0-4194 GCA_046341135.1 Bacteroidota bacterium | reverse complement strand
CTCCGGACCGAGTCGCCGATGCTCTTCCTCCTCGAACTCGGCCTCGCGGACATCCTTGCGCATCTCGTCCCTCGATTCCACGAGCCTCCGCATGCGCCGGAGCGCCGGGAATAGGACCGCGACAATCGCCACAACGCCGAGCGTTCCGAAACCACCGCTGACGACCGAGACGACCGGGCCAAACCACGCCGCGACGAGTCCCGACTCGAACGCTCCAAGCTCGTTCGAACACTCGATGAACACGCTGTTGACTGCGGTCGTGCGGCCTCTGAGTCCGTCCGGGGTCTTCATCTGCACAAGCACGTGGCGGATCACCACCGAGATGTTGTCGACTGCTCCGCTCACGGCCAGCGCGATCAGCGATAGCCAGTAGTAAGCAGACAGGCCAAAAAGGACAATAGAGGCACCAAATCCAAAAACGGATAGAATTAAAATCTTACCCTGATTGCGGGACAGCGGCAGTATCATCAGTATGGTAACGATGAATATTGAGCCTATATCACTCGCAGCATTTAACCATCCAAAACCTACAGGCCCTACTTTCAGAATGTCTTTTGCAAAAACAGGTAACATCGCTACGGCACCTCCGAGTAAAATGGCGAAAAGATCGAGTGTCATAGCGGCAAGCAGGGTTTTGGTCTGCCAGACAAATCGTATGCCTTCTTTTACTCTTTCCCATGTCTTTGCTTCTGCAGCAGGTGGCGGGGGCATAGAGGGAAGTTGGTGAAATATGATAAGCGATATGATGCAGATTGATAAAATGATCAGCAAGGCGGTTTGCATTCCCAGGAAGGCAATCATAAATCCGACGCTGGCATGACCGATTACTGAGGCCATAAGCCAGCTTCCCTGGCTCCAGGTGGCGGCATTTGAAAGCAGTTCTGCAGGAACCATTTGTCCGATACTGGCACCAAAAGAGGGGCCACTGAATGAGCGAATCACGCCGGTGAAAAAAATGACAATAAATATTACCGAAATTGTTAAGACTTTCCCTGACAGATGAATATTTGATAAGAAATATATTCCGGAAAGTACAAGCAGACATACGATGTATGCAAGCGTACTTCGAACAATCATTTTTTTTCGATCACTCAGATCAACAACATGACCGGCGAAAAGCGCAAGAGATACGGCAGGAACTACTTCGGAAAGCCCGATAAAGCCAAGTGCCAACGGATCTCCGGTGAGTTCATAGATCCACCATCCAACCAGGGTTCCCATCATGCGGAGGGACATAATAAAAAGAAACCGACCTGCAATAAAATTTCGGAATGCGGGAATAGAAACAGCTGCCAGTGGGGTTTTGTGAGATGAGTCGGTCACTATGCAAAACTAAGGTGCATCTTATAAAAAAAAATTTTAAGGTAGTAAAATGATGTGTTGCCCGTGGTCGTAATCTTTTTCAAGAGCATCCGTAATGGCTTTCAGATGCTCGGGATTGTTTGTGAAGTCTGCCTGCGTTGCATCAACGAGCAGTGTTTTTATGTTGTGTTGTTTTATGTATTGATGATAGGCATCCTGAATGTTGATGAGATAACTATCTTCTATTTGCTGTTCGTAAGCCCGTTTTCTGTCATGAATATTTTTAAGTAATTGTTGTACGGGAGCATGCAGATAAATGAGTATGTCCGGCTGTATCACTTGCTGGTGAACAATATCAAAGAGTTGCTGATATAATTTGAATTCATCTGCTGATAGATTCACTTTTGCGAAAAGCAATGACTTGGTAAAAAGATAATCTGCAACGGTTATGGAGTTAAAGAGATCCTTCGAGGAGATTAACTCTTTCATTTGTTTGTAGCGCTTTGCCATGAAGAATAATTCCATCGGGAAAGCATATTGCTTAGGGTTTTCATAGAATTTGGCGAGAAAAGGGTTGTCGGTAAACTCTTCCAGTATCAATCTCCCCTGATAATGTTTGTGGAGTAAGCATGCCAGTGTGGTTTTGCCGGCACCGATATTTCCTTCGATCGTAATAAATCTATATTGCATGCCCTGGCAAGATAAAATATTTTTCTTAGTGCTGTTGTGTGTGTTCTTCCCATTTTGTCACACTAAGCAAATCCTTGCATTGATGTAGTAAGGTATTGATCGATTCTTTCAGTACCGGGTGCACGAATGATGTGGCAATTTCATTTAAGGGCGTTAATACAAATCTTCGCTCATGTAATAGGGGGTGAGGAATGGTAACTGTATCTGATTTATGGTTGATATCATCGTAAAAAAGAATATCCAGGTCGATCATTCTCGCTCCCATTTTTTCATTTCGTATGCGTCCCATTTTAATTTCTATCTGTAGCAGGCTGTGCATAAGCTGCTCAGGCTTCATTTGAGTACGTATTTTAATTACCTGATTTAGAAAAGAGGGTTGCTCAACAGGCCCCCAAGGTTCCGTTTCGTAAATCATTGAAGCGTCTATAAAATGATTTCCTTCCAGAAGGATTAGCTCTGTGGCTTTTTTAATAGATTGGTGACGGTCACCAAGATTACTGCCTATTAAGATGTAAGCAATATGATCAGACATAGGGTCAAAATTCGGAGAAAAAAACTTTTTACGCACGGAAATTATTGAGATAGTTTTGTGTCAGGTATGTATACAACATCATATAGTCGGCGCAAGGCCTTGCTTTCAATTACCAAAGCCAGCTTGCGGGCAATCTTAAGGAGTCCTAGTGCTGTGATTTTCAGTTTAGGCTTCCCTTTGATATTTATTCTTGTGTTTGGCTTTATGAGCGACAGCAAGCCGAATGTAAAGGTGGGACTTACAGCTCATTCAGATATTTCTGCGTCCAATATTTTTTATCAGTTGCTCAGTAAACATGATGTTATTCAAATCATCAAAAAATCAGAAGCTGACTTGTTGAAGGATTTGGAAAAAGGCCGGATTACGGCATTGCTTTCTATCCGTCCTACGGGTTTGCCTCATTTCCCCAAGTATTCCGTTCAGGTTATTTCATCTTCTGCTGCGGCTGATAAAATTGGATTATTGCAGGCTGCAATAAAAGACATAGAAAGTAATTTGACAGATCAGTTTTTGCCCGGTCAGACTCATTATGCAACCATCAGCATGGCTCCTTTACTGCCGGGAAGGGTATATAAAACTATTGATTTTATTCTTCCCGGTCAATTAGGATTCTCCTTGCTCAGCGCAGGTGTGTTTGGGGTGGCATTTGTGTTTTTCAACCTTCGTCAGGCATTGGTGTTAAAGCGTTTTTTTGCTACACCTGTAAGCAGGGCTTCCATTATTTTGGGTGAAGGATTGGCAAGAGTATTGTTTCAACTCTCAACAGCAGTAGTTATTTTACTTTTAGGATACTGGGTCTTTGACTTTACACTTGTTAAGGGATTCGTCACTTTTATAGAGTTGTTATTTCTTTGTGCATTAGGGTTGATTGTATTTATGGGTTTTGGTTTTGTGGTGAGTGGATTGGCGCGCAATGAAAGCATGATTCCTCCTTTTGCAAATATGATTACCCTGCCACAGTTTTTATTAGCGGGCACTTTTTTTTCCATTGATACATTTCCTTCATGGCTACAACCTTTTTGTAAAATATTGCCGCTGACTCATTTGAATAATGCGATGCGAAACATAGCCTTTGAGGGAAGCCATCTGACAGACTGCGGGAAGGAGATAGGAATATTGTTCATATGGGGAATACTTATTTACGGTCTTTCAGTGAAAGTGTTTAAATGGGAGTCCTGATAATTTTTAATGATCATATGTTAAAGTACTTAAAGCTGTTTTTGATTGGTTTGGCGGGATTGTTTATAATGTTTACTTTGATTGGATTAATAATGCCTTCGTCTGTCAAAGTATCGAGGGGTGTTATTGTTGATGCACAAACCACTTATGTAAATAAGATAATCTGTGATTTTAAAACCTGGCCGGATTGGATGGTGTGGATGCGGGCGGAAGAAGGTTCTTTGGTTACCTCTGTTCAGGAGCCTGATATCATTGCAATGCGCTGGCGATCTCTAAAACAAAAAGAGGCTGGTCAAATCACATTATTAAGTTGTATGGATCAGCTAATCTCCCTTCGGCACAATTTCCCCGGATTAAATTCATCCGAAGGAGCAATTCGGATAAGACAAATTAATGCAAATCAAACAGAAATATTGTGGATGCTGGAATACCCTTTGAAGTGGTATCCTTGGGAGCGCTTTGAGGGAATTTTTATAGATGCAATTATAGGA
>JBKDRQ010000174.1:0-6161 GCA_046341135.1 Bacteroidota bacterium | reverse complement strand
TCATCCAGCAAACCTTTGGAAATAAAAGTATTCGTTCCATTCAGACGATACACAAAACGCGAAGATCCCTGTATCATCCCCTGATTCAATAATTTTTTGAAAGGCTCATCAAAGCCAATGTGGCCCAGATCATACAAGGCTTTTGTCCACATTCTGCTATAAAGGAGATGGCCCACCGCATGTTCAGTTCCGCCTACGTATAAATCCACCTGTCCCCAGTAATCACTCACTTCTTTACTGCAAAATTCTTTTTCATTCTGCGGATCCATATAGCGTAAAAAATACCAACTACTTCCTGCATATCCCGGCATGGTATTGGTCTCTCGCTGACCACCATGATAAGGTTTATCCTCCTCATTAACTGTCACCCAGTCGGTTATGTTTGCAAGAGGCCCCTCTCCTTCCGGCCCGGGTTCATACTGATCTACTTTAGGTAAAAGTAAGGGCAACTGATCTTCGGGAAGTGGATGTGCGATACCGTCTTTCCATACAATTGGAAAAGGTTCTCCCCAATAACGCTGACGGCTAAACGAAGCATCGCGCATTTTATAATTCACTTTTCTTACACCCACACCTATTGCTTCCATCTTTTCAACCGCTATCTGCATAGCATCCCTCATCACGATGCCGTTGAGAAAATCAGAATTTTCAAGAACTGCATCTTTCGTAGGATTTGCTTCTTCCCCATTATAGGATTTGCCAATAATATTGGTGATAGGCAGATTGAAATTTTTAGCAAACTTATAATCCCTTTCATCTCCGCTGGGAACCGCCATGATCGCACCAGTACCATAGCCTGCCAAAACATATTCGGAAATCCATACGGGTATTTCCTTTTGGGAAAATGGATGAATCACATAGGCTCCCGTAAATACACCGCTGATTTTTTTCTCTGCCATTCGCTCGCGCTCGCTTCTGCTTTTTACATACGCTACATATTCATCTACAGCGACAGTTTGACCCGATGACTTAATCTGATCTACAAGCTCATGCTCGGGAGCAATCACCAAAAAGTCTACCCCAAAAATGGTATCAGGGCGCGTGGTATATACTTTAATTTTATGCAATCCTCTTTTCACAGAAAAATCCACTTCAGCACCTACCGATTTACCAATCCAGTTAGTCTGCATTTCCTTCATCGCCTCACTGAAATCTACTTTGTCAAGTCCTTCGAGCAAACGATCTGCATATTCTGTGATGCGTAAATACCATTGTCTGAGTTTTTTCTTCACCACCGGATGTCCGCCCCTTTCACTAACCCCATTCACCACCTCATCGTTGGCCAGTACAGTGCCTAATGCTTGACACCAATTGACTTCTCCGTAACCACAGTAGGCCAAACGATATTGCATCAGAATATCCTGACGGGTTTTCTCATCGAAAGCCGTCCATTCAGCAGCAGAAAAATGTTTGATTCCTATTTGCTGCCCGGGCATAGGATGATGATGATTCCCTTCTTTTTCGAAAGCTTTGATCAGTTCACTAATCGGTTCAGCCTTCTTTGTATGTCGGTTGTAATAGGAATGAAATAGTTGTAAAAAGATCCATTGTGTCCAACGATAATAGTTTGCATCACTGGTTCTTACTTCACGATCCCAGTCAAAACAAAAACCAATATTATCCAGTTGCTTTCTGAAATTCTCAATATTTTTTTCAGTACTTTCTGCCGGATGTATGCCATGCTCCAGCGCATATTGCTCGGCAGGCAAACCAAAGGCATCATAACCCATGGGATGCAACACATTGAATCCTTTTAATCTTTTATACCGGCTATAGATATCGCTGGCAATATACCCTAGAGGGTGACCCACATGCAATCCACTGCCGCTTGGGTATGGGAACATATCCAGTACATAATACTTCGGACGGTCTGCCTTATTGTGTACTTTATACGCTTTCGTTTCTGCCCATTTATGCTGCCATTTCTGCTCAATTTCTCTAAACCTGTATTCCATGTTTCTCCCCTTGTTTTAAAACTGTTTACTTCTTCATTAACAGCGGCAAAATTAAGCAATAGCTACCGAACCTTTGATGCCCAAAAGTGAATCTGTACACCTAAAATCAATACATTTGCCTACGAAATGCGCAAAGCAATTCCCTTATAATAGAATTAACTGAAAAATAAAGATGCAGCAACAAGGTAAAGGTTCCATGAAAAAAGCCCAGCCTTCCTACATATATTCAATTGTAGGAGTAGCGTTGGTTTTATTCATTCTGGGTATATTAGGCTGGATATTCCTTAATTTTCAAAAGGTAGGCGATACCCTCCGGGAAAATATTCAGATTCATGCCTGGCTTACAACCGGCAACACTAAATCCATTGACAGCTTACAAAGTTTTATCAACGCACAGCCCTATGTAAAAAACTGGGAATATGTAAATAAAGAAAAAGCAAAAGAGATTTACAATAAAGACGGCAATGAATCGTGGGATAAAATATTAAGTGAAAATCCTTTGCCTGAAAGTATCGATTTCTATGCAAAGGCAGATTATGTACAGCAAGACAGTCTTGCTAAAATTGCTGCGCAACTAACACAAAAATTTCCCGGCGTAATCAGTGAGGTACAATATCCCAAAGATCTGGTGATTACCATTACTGACAGAGCAAAAAAATTTGGTATTGTATTAGTTATTACTGCTATCTTATTAGGTATAGTGGTGATTGTTTCCATCGACAGTACCATCCGGCTGGCTATGTTTAGCAACAGATTCCTTATTAAGACCATGCAAATGGTAGGAGCCACCCGGGGATTTATTGCAAAACCTATGAATATTCGTGCCATTATCAATGGATTAATCAGCTCCGGCATTGCATTAATTGCCATCTGGGGTGTAATCTTATGGGCAGAAAGCTATATCCCTGATATGAAAGCACTGAGAGATGCTGAGCATTATCTCATCTTATTCGGATCTATAATTGTGATTGGTGTGGGCATTTCTGTATATAGCACACATAGAAGTGTTATGAAATATCTGCGTATGAAATTAGATGACTTGTATTAATCAGATTCAGAAAATTATAAATAATAAAAAGATGAAAGAGAATAAAACAGCAAAAATTTTTGATAAAGAGAATTACCTCTGGATGATTATCGGAGGCCTGTTAATACTCACCGGTACTCTACTTATGATTGGCGGCAAGAGTGCCGACCCCAATGTTTTCAATAAAGACGAAGTATATAGTTTCAGAAGGATCACACTAGCGCCTATCCTGATTATTGGAGGTTTGGCCGTAGAGATTTATGCCATCATGAAAAAAGGGAAGCAGTAACTAAGTTAAACGAATCTTCCGCGAATGAATATATTCGATGCAATCATCATTGCCATTGTTGAAGGGATTACAGAATACCTACCGGTATCTTCGACCGGACACATGATTATCACCGAGAGATTACTGGGTGTACCTTCCTCTAATTTCACCAAGCTGTTTACGGTTGCCATTCAACTGGGAGCGATTCTCAGCGTTCTGGTATTATACAGAAAAAAGTGGCTTAGTCCCTTACGTTCAGGGAAAGCCGGAATAAATTTTTACATTAAACTAATCATAGCTGTTATCCCTGCTTTGATTTTAGGAAAGCTTTTTGACGATGCGATTGATGCTATGCTGGAGAATGCCTTTACCGTTGCCATTGCCTTATTCACGGGAGGGATCGTATTGTTATACATAGACAAGTTTTTCCAAAATCCAGTAATAGAACAACAAGATCAACTGAGTTTTTTTTCTGCCTTTAAAATTGGTGTGTGGCAGTGTTTGGCTATGATACCCGGCATGAGCAGAAGTGCTGCTTCCATTATTGGCGGCATGCAGCAAAAACTGACCCGTTCTTTTGCTGCTGAATTCTCTTTCTTTCTGGCAGTCCCCACCATGGCTGCTGCTACCGGATATTCCTTATTTCTGAAAGAATGGGAAACAAATTCGGGTGATATAGAAAAAGGATATCAAATGATTTTAAGTGACACTGTATATCTTAAATCCTTTTTGATTGGCAATCTTGTTGCCTTTATTGTTGCCATGATCGCTATTAAATTCTTTATCGGTTTTCTTCAAAAGCACGGATTTAGATTCTTTGGCTGGTACCGTATCATCATCGGTACCTTACTGCTTGTTCTTTATGCTACAGGCTACCTGAAGTAAGGAAATAATAATATTTATTTGTCCGTTTTTATTCTTACTTTTCTTGTAAAGAAAAAGCATGCAAACAGCATCCAATAAAATTATCAGAGCTTGGGCAATGTACGACTGGGCTAACAGCGTATACAATCTTGTAATTACAACCACCTTTTTCCCGGCATATTATGCAGCAGTAACGGCAGTAACACAAGAAAATTTTAAAGACGGCGTTCAATTTTTAGGAAGAACCTACGTCAACACAGAGATAAAGGATTACGTACTGGCTGCAGGCTTCCTCATAATAGCGGCTATCTCTCCCATTCTTTCATCCATTGCCGACTATAAAGGAAATAAAAAGTTGTTTATGCAATTCTTTTGTTACCTGGGAGCATTAAACTGTGGACTCCTATATTTCTTTGATGCAAGTAACGTAACATTTGGACTGATTTGTTTTATGCTCGCCGGTATTGGATTCTATGGCTCACAGGTTTTTTACAACTCCTACCTTCCGGATATAAGTTCAGAAGAAGACAGAGACCGAATTAGTGCCAAAGGATATACCTATGGCTACATAGGGAGCATTATTCTTCAGCTCGTAGGTTTTGCCTTGGTGATGTTTATGGAAGATAAAGCCAAGGCCTTACAGATAACCTTTCTTCTTGTGGGAGTTTGGTGGGTAGGATTTGCTCAGATACCTTTCAAACATCTCCCCATCAGCAGCAAAACAGAACGTCACGCAAAAAAACACTTCCTTGTCAATGGATTTCATGAATTACAAATGGTTTGGAATCAGCTTATCCACCTCCCCTCACTGAAAAGATTTCTGTTAGCTTTCTTTTTTTACAATATGGGCGTACAGACAGTTATGCTGGTAGCCATTGATTTTGGCATCAAAGAATTGCAACTGCCTAATGATCGATTAATCATTACGGCCGTGATTATACAGCTAGTGGCCATTGCCGGAGCTATCGGTATGTCGCGCTTGTCTGAAGTGTACGGGAACATCAGGATATTAATTTTTACGGTCATCCTATGGATTAGTATTTGTGGCGCAGGCTATTTCGTGAATACGGAAAATCAATTTTATGTGCTTGCTGCGCTGGTAGGACTGGTTATGGGAGGAATACAATCACTGAGCCGATCTACCTACTCAAAGCTGATGCCTGAAACAAAAGACACTGCTTCGTTCTTTAGTTTTTATGATGTTACCGAAAAACTATCTATTGTTATTGGTTTGTTTTGTTTCGGGTATATAGAAGGAGTTACAGGGAATATGCGTCAGTCCATTCTTATTTTAATAATCTTTTTCATATTGGGATTACTGTTCCTCTTATTTACTTCTTCCAATAAGAAAACAGCTGACCAATATTGATGCTTTTATCCATGATCATCTAAAATTATTTTTAATATTAAAATATGCAGCTTTACTCAATAAATACAGGCTATTTCAAACTGGATGGAGGTGCCATGTTTGGTGTTGTTCCTAAAGTTATCTGGAATAAATTATGTCCGGCAGACAGTAACAATCTGATCAATATGGCGATGCGATCATTATTGATTGAAGATGGCAACCGATTAATATTGATTGATAACGGAATCGGAAATAAACAAGACGCAAAGTTTTTTAGTCATTACCACTTACATGGCGAAGACTCGCTGGATTCTTCTCTGCTTAAAGCAGGATTTCATCGTGATGACATTACTGATGTCATTCTTACGCATCTGCATTTTGATCATTGCGGAGGTTCTATTATAAAAGAGGGTGACAGACTGGTACCCGCCTTTAAAAATGCAACATATTGGAGCAATGATTTACACTGGAAATGGGCAACCGAACCCAATGCAAGGGAGAAAGCATCTTTTCTGAAAGAAAATATTCTTCCTGTTCAGGAAAGCGGACAACTGAAGTTTATTGATAATAATAAGCAGGGAAATATTCTTGAAGCTACTGCTTTTACAAATAATATAAACATTCAGTTTGCTGAGGGCCATACTGCTTCGATGATGTTGCCACAGATAAGTTACAGGGAACATACAATTGTTTTTATGG
>JBKDRQ010000173.1:0-4356 GCA_046341135.1 Bacteroidota bacterium | reverse complement strand
GGATATTGCAGGTTACATCACAGAATGGGTGCAGCAGCATCGTGATTTCTGATCCTCATTTCATCAATAATAAAACCATATAGAAATGTCATTTGAAACCTTACTCACTACATTAGAAAACGGGATCTTTTTTGTCACGATTAATCGTCCGGATAAACTGAATGCACTCAATAAAAAAGTATTTGAGGAATTGAATCTGGTGATGGATGAGGTAGAAAAAAATAGTGAAATAAAATCTGTTTTAATTACCGGTGCTGGTCCAAAGGCCTTTGTGGCGGGTGCAGATATCAGCGAATTTAACAGTCTGAATAAAGAGCAGGCCATGGAATTGTCGGCACGCGGACAAAAAACATTTGCACGCATTGAAAATTCCGGAAAGCCTATGGTAGCTGCGATCAATGGTTTTGCATTAGGCGGAGGTTGTGAGCTAGCGATGAGTTGTCATTTTCGGCTGGCTTCCGACAATGCAAAATTCGGGCAGCCTGAAGTGAATTTAGGATTGATACCGGGTTATGGAGGTACGCAGCGGTTGGTGCAACTAGCCGGTAAAGGGAAGGCAATGGAATTACTGATGACTGCGGGGATGATAGATGCACAGGAAGCCAAGGCATTGGGCCTGGTGAATTATGTAACTACACAAGATGAATTACTGAGCAAAGCAAAAGAGCTTTTACAGTTAATCAATACCAAAGCCCCGCTGGCAGTGGCCGGTTGTATCAAAGCCGCCAATGCTGTTTATGATGAAACGATAAACGGGTATGAAGTGGAAGTAGCAGAATTTGGAAATGCTTTTGCCACGGAGGACAGGGTAGAGGGTACGACGGCGTTTCTTGAAAAAAGAAAAGCTGCTTTTAAGGGGAGGTAAAATTTGAATATATTTTTTAATAAAAAATTTCACTGAAACAGTTTGCCCCTTATCTTTGCAATCCGTTTTAAGGGAGCATAGCTCAGTTGGTTCAGAGCATCTGCCTTACAAGCAGAGGGTCCGCGGTTCGAGCCCGTGTGCTCCCACAAAAACCTCGCTCAAAAGGCGAGGTTTTTTTATATGACCTATTACACCTACATTCTGTACTCTAAGCAGAGAGATCGTTATTATATTGGATCCACCGGAGATATTTTAGAAGAACGTTTGAGAAGACACAATTCAAATCATAGAGGATTTACAGGTTCTGCGAATGATTGGATTTATTTTTATGTAGAAGAATTTTCTTCAAAAGAAGAAGCTGTAAAAAGAGAGAAAGAGATCAAGTTGATGAAGTCGCGTAAGTATATTGAATCGTTGAAACATTAGTTGGTTCAAAGCGATCCCGACGAAGTCGGGAGGGGCCGCGGTTCGAGCCCGTACCGCATAGCGGCACAAGTCGTGCTCCCACAAAAAATCCCGTTATACTACGGGATTTTTTTATTTAACCTATTCCTTTGTAAGATAACACCTGTAAATGCAACCGCAACATCATTAACGGCAAACTATTCGTTTCAAAACTCTTTCAAAACATTATACAACGTATCTCTCTCCACTGGCTCTCTTCCTGCCTGCTTAATCAGCATCACTAGCTCATCAGTGCTCATCGAAGGATTCTGCTCTTCACTGCCAGCCATACTGTAGATCTTTGTTGTGTCATCAATGGTGCCATCCAGATCATTCACCCCAAAATGTAAGGTCATCTGCGCCTGCTGTCTGCCCAGCATCGGCCAGTAGGCTTTGAGGTGAGGGAAATTGTCCAGATAGATGCGTGCAATGGCATACATCTTCATGTCTTCTACAATCGAGGATTCAACGATATGACTCATATCATTATCCTTATTCCTGAACTTCAACGGTATAAAAGTCTGAAAGCCTTTCGTTTCATCTTGTAAATCACGCAGACGACGCATGTGATCTATCCGGTGTTCGTATTTTTCAATGTGGCCGTAGAGCATGGTGGCATTGCTGTGCAAACCCAAGCGATGCGCCGTAGCATGTATATCCAGCCAACCTTCTGCATCCACTTTATCAGCACAAATCTGATTCCTGATATCAGGATGGAAAATTTCTGCCCCTCCGCCGGGTATCGAATCCAGTCCGGCTGCTATCAGTGTTTTTAATCCTTCTTCCGTACTCAGTTTTGCCTTTCTGAACATGTAATCATATTCTACGGCTGTGAAGGCTTTGATATGTAATTCGGGGCGATGTGATTTTATAGCGGATAATAATTCAGCAAAGAATTTCAAATCCATTTTAGGATGAACGCCTCCAACTATCTGTACTTCTGTTACCGGAATGCCATCGTATTTCTTTACCTGATCCAGCATTTGTCCGATAGTCATTTCCCAACCTTCTTCACGATTAGCATAGAGCTTAGAATAGGCGCAGAAATTACAGCTGAACACACATACATTGGTAGGCTCTATATGAAAATTCCGGTTGAAATAGGTTTTGTTGCCATGTAATCGTTCTCTTGTAAAATTAGCAAGAGAACCGAGGTAGGGAAGGGAAGCATGCTCGAATAAATACAAGGCTTCTTCATCATCAATACGTTGAGCGGCATATACTTTTTCTGCAATCTGCTGCAGCAAGCCGGTTGTTGTATGAGATAAAAATGCACTAGCTGTTGTATTCATTAATAAAGGTTTACCATTCAGGGCAGTTTGCACTTGCCGTGTCAAAGTTACTGCGAATTGGTAATTATTAAGAAGGGGTCTTTTAGTGGGATAATCTTCTTCGCTGGATTTCTTTGTATGTGAAAGAGTTTTCTTTGTCTCCCCTGATTTTCTTTTTGCACTGTGGTGCCCCACAATTACAATCGAATGGCTCTGCATGCTCATCCAGGAGGTGACTGTAATCAAGGGTGAGTTCTTCTCCTGCTTCAATATTTCTGAGCGCTATCACATTCAATCCATCGTAAATGGTATTGGGTCTGCAGGAATGGTTTTGCGGTGCCCATAGGCTGGGATCTTCATCCCAGATGATATAAATTTCTGAGCTTACAGGAAGTGCATATTGACTGAACAGTCGTTTGTCTCTTTCATTCCAGTGCTGTTCCATCCACTTTAATGTAATAAGCTGATGCGGTTTCTCTTCTCCCCGGAAAATAAATTCCCCGCGTTCCATAGGTTGTGTTGCATAAATGCCATATCCGGAAATTGAATTTCCTTTCATTCGGTATTTTTTTTGTTTGCTTTTATGACGGGCAATTCCTTCCTTGATAATTTGTTTTAGAAATCCGGACGGGCCTTCTTTATCTGCTTTTAATATGTAATCAGCTGATCCTTCGTAGCCATCTGAATAAAATACCGAACAGGTGAAGTTGATCTCCAGAAAATAAATAACCCCTTCGTTATTCATGCGGAAATCCAATCTTGCATAGCCGATGCCGCCAAAACTGTTGAATATCTTTCGGGCAGCATCAGATAGTTTTTCAATAATCTCAGAATCTGTAACGATTACGTTCGAGGCGGGATGCAGTTCAGAAGTTTTCAAAGAATAGGTTTTGAAATGTTTTCCTTGAGGGAAAATATATTCTACCGGAGGGTATATTATGGGCTGTTTAGGCCGTTCAGCATCGGCAGCCAGCAATACGGTGAACTCTCTGCCTGCAATATAATTTTCGATTAGTAATTCAGGATATTCTTCTAATAGAGAATGGCATTTTTCAATAAGTTCAGTTTGATTTTGCACCATTGAACTTTCATCTATCCCCAGACTGTCGCCGGCTTTGGCAGGTTTTACAAAAAGCGGAAAATTTAAGTAGGCTGTTTCCTGCAGAATATCCGAATTTGTATCAATCAATACATAGGCAGGTGTTTTTACTTCTTCCGTATACGACACGTATTTCATCAGTTCTTTCGTTGGATCATACGTATGTACATTAGGTCCGGTGTAGGGCAGATTGAGTAAATCAAGCGAATGAATAACGTCTATGGAAGGGACTTCCCATTCAAGATAACCTTCACATAAATTCACAAAACAATCATATTGTTGCTTGCTCAACGCAAGCAGTTGTTTATATGTGGTGAGCTTGTTCAGAAAAACATGATCAACCGTATCCTCCGGTAGGAGAGAAGATAAATTCCTAGGCGGATCATAATTTTTGTAATCCACACCGGTAGTGCTGTAGTCGGGTTGTAAAACACAGATACGCATATTAGTTATGTATGAATTTTATGTTGTGCTATTTTTCGTTTGTATCTGAGGAAGGCCTCCTCCAGTATGTGAGCAATCATTTCGCTATAGGGATGGTTTCCGATTCTTGAAATGGCACCAATGGAAGTAAAATTTTCATCCTCACTTAAGCCGCATTGTGCATTTACTTCAAGGACATATAGCACACTATCTTTTTTGTCCATTCTGATATCTACTCTTCCATAGCCTGTACC
>JBKDRQ010000172.1:0-8393 GCA_046341135.1 Bacteroidota bacterium | reverse complement strand
CGCTCATCGTTGCGCGATTGCCATTTATTTCCATACAGTCCAGATTCATCTGAAAGGTTACATCGAATGCGCGCAAATGATATACCAGATGTCCGGTTATGCCTGAACTGGTTTCTACGGCATTAAATACAAATGTTGATTTCTTTCCAAATTCAATTCCTGTACCACCTCCATTGATATGCCGGTTGCCTGTATTTTGTGCAGATAAATTACCGGCAAAAGAAATTGCACATAAGATCAGTACTGAAATAAGAGTACACTTTTTCATAATCAATTAATTAAATGTAAAAAAAACTGATGGTAATTGAGGTAAATGCGCCGGTCTTTCTAAAGGAGGAAGATAAATTTACAACGAAAAAATAAATTTTCAAAACGACACTGCGCCAACCTTTATAGAGATGATTAATTAACACAGAGACACGGAGTCTCAGAGCCACAGAGAATATATTTAATTAAAAAAATATGGGCGCAGGCGCTAAAGAGAAAAGGTGCAAAGAGTGTCATTTATTTCAATGTATCGACACCTTGACAACGAGATATCATGACACCATGATAACCTTCTTACATATTCCTTCTATACTGCCCCCCTACCTCATATAAGGCATTGGTAATTTGCCCCAGGGAACAATATTTGACCGTTTCCATGAGCTGCGCAAATATGTTTCCATTGGACACCGCCACTTCTTTGAGTTTTTTCAATTCGTCTGAAGAGCAGTGCTCATTGCGCTTCCAGAATGCATGCAGATTATTGATCTGCTGTTCTTTTTCTTCTGTCGTACTGCGAATGACTTCTCCTGGAATGGTAGTCGGACTTCCGTTTTTATTGAGGAATGTATTCACCCCAACAATCGGCAATTCACCGGTATGTTTTTGATGTTCGTAATACAGACTTTCTTCCTGAATTTTATTGCGCTGATACATTCTTTCCATAGATCCTAAAACGCCACCACGTTCAGTGATTCGATTGAACTCATTCATGACCGCTTCTTCTACTAAATCTGTCAACTCTTCAATTAAGAAAGAACCCTGATTGGGGTTTTCGTTTTTGGCGGTTCCTAATTCACGGTTGATGATGAGCTGAATAGCCATAGCTCTCCGTACGCTTTCCTCTGTAGGAGTAGTGATCGCTTCATCATACGCATTTGTATGTAATGAATTACAGTTGTCATAAATCGCATATAATGCCTGCAGGGTGGTGCGGATATCATTGAAGTCAATTTCCTGTGCGTGCAAACTGCGTCCGGATGTCTGAATATGATATTTCAACATCTGACTGCGTTTGTTGGCTTTGTACTTATACTTCATCGCCTTCGACCAAATTCTTCTGGCTACGCGGCCAATCACGCTATATTCCGGATCCATACCATTGCTGAAGAAGAAAGACAGGTTGGGTGCGAAATCATCGATGTTCATACCGCGACTCAGATAATACTCAACATACGTAAATCCATTCGCCAACGTGAATGCTAACTGTGTGATAGGGTTAGCACCTGCTTCTGCAATATGGTATCCACTGATGCTTACGCTGTAGAAATTGCGCACATTCTGCTCAATAAAATACTGCTGCACATCACCCATTAACTTCAGGGCAAACTCTGTAGAGAAGATGCAAGTGTTTTGTGCCTGATCTTCTTTTAAGATATCAGCCTGCACCGTTCCTCTTACCTGTTGCAGTGCTTTTATTTTACATTCTTGATAGGCATCCACCGGTAACACTTCATCACCGCTTAAACCCAACAACTTTAATCCTAAACCATTATTTCCTTCCGGCAGACTGTTGGGGAAAGAGGTGTTATTATATTTTGGTTTGGCGCCTTTCCCATATTTCTTTTCAAAAGCTTCTTCTACTAGCGACCACTTGCCTTCTTTCTCTAACCATTTTTCGCATTGTTGATCGATCGCCGCATTCATAAAAAATGCGAGCAACATCGGAGCCGGACCATTAATGGTCATACTCACCGATGTTTTCGGATCGCAGAGATCAAAGCCGCTGTATAATTTTTTTGCATCATCCACATTGGCAATGCTTACCCCACTGTTGCCTACTTTACCATAGATATCCGGACGATGAGCTGGATCTTCTCCGTATAAGGTAACACTATCGAATGCAGTAGATAAACGATGAGCGGGTTGTCCTAAAGAAACATAGTGAAAACGTTTGTTGGTACGTTCAGGCCCTCCTTCACCGGCAAACATGCGCGTTGGATCTTCACCTTCTCTTTTAAGCGGGAATACACCAGCCGTGAAGGGAAAACTTCCCGGCACATTTTCCTGTGCCTGCCATTTTAGTAAATCACCCCAGTCTTTGTATTTGGGCAACACAACCTTAGGAATACGTGTACCGCTTAAGCTGGTACTGAACATAGGTTGTTTGATTATTTTATCTCTTACTTTATATTCGTAATAATCTTGCTGATATGCTTTGATTTTTTCGGGCCAATGCGTAATCAGTTTTTTCGCAACAGGCGTTTGCTGTTCCGTCAGCGCAGCAATTTGCTGATCGATGACGTGAAGTAATTCAGCACCTCCTGCATTTTTTAATGTTTCCTTTGCGCCTTGCAGCTGATATATTTTTGTAGCGATGCGCGCCTGTTCTTCTACCAGTTGATTATACTCTTTAATAGTATCGGCAATTTCACTCAGATAGCGCACTCTTGCCGGCGGAATGATGAGGGATTTGCTGACAGTATCTTTATGTTCAATAGTTACAGACTCACCAAAACGCACGCCCGTTTTTGTTTCTACTTTTTGAATGAGATGTTGAAAGAGTTCGTTTACGCCTGCATCATTAAACTGTGAAGCGATGGTGCCGAGGATGGGTAACTCATTATCTGAGGCGCTGAAAAGTTTATGATTGCGTTTGTATTGTTTTCTTACATCAGCTATGGCATCCAATGCTCCTGCTTTGTCAAATTTGTTGATGGCAATAACATCCGCATAATCCAACATATTGATTTTCTCTAATTGAGAAGCTGCCCCGTATTCAGGCGTCATGACATATAAACTCAGATCACAATATTCTAAAATGGAGGCATCGCTTTGACCTACACCTGCACTTTCCAGGATTATAAAATCAAAAGCCGCAGACTTACAAACATCAATAGCTTCCTGCACGTATGCACTAAGAGCTTTATCACTTTCGCGGGTAGCCAGACTGCGCATATATACTCTCGGATGAGAGATAGAATTCATGCGAATACGATCGCCCAATAAAGCGCCACCTGTTTTTTTCTTGGAAGGATCAACGGAGATTACGGCAATCGTTTTATCTGAATAGGTATGAATAAATCTTCTGACGATTTCATCTGTTACGGAAGATTTACCTGCACCACCGGTACCGGTAATCCCCAATACAGGAATTTTTGCAGCAGCAGCTTTATTGATTTCCTTCATTAACGCATCGTAGGAAATACCGAGTTCAGCACAAGTGATGGCGCGGGCAATTCTTCTCACATCTTTGGTTTCACCGAGTGGAAGTTTACCATTCCATTGAGCCGGCTTTTCAACAATCGTTCTTGTATTTTCTTTACACTGATTGATTACATCCTGAATCATTCCCTCCAGTCCCATTTGTCTGCCATCATCCGGTGAGTAAATGCGTGTAACCCCATATTGATGCAATTCATCAATTTCAACAGGAAGGATAGTGCCTCCACCGCCCCCGAATATTTTGATATGTCCGCAACCATTTTCTTCAAGCAGATCCTTCATGTATTTAAAGAATTCTACGTGTCCACCCTGATAAGAGGTGATAGCGATTCCGTGTGCATCTTCTTCTATGGCCGCTTCAACGATCTCGTGCACGCTGCGGTTGTGTCCCAGGTGAATAATTTCCGCCCCCATACTCTGCATGATCCTGCGCATGATATTTATGGCTGCATCATGTCCGTCAAAAAGAGAGGCAGCTGTTACGATACGCACTTTATCTGTAGAAATATTACTCATATCCATAATTAATTGACTAACAAATGTTGGCAAAAATAATTAATTATCGCAACTTGTTATAATATAAAAACCCCCGAAGTGTCGGTGGTTTTTATATTATAATAGCTTAATATATTAATAGCCTGTATTTTGACTTATGTTGGAATTAGCCAATGTTTCTGTTTGAGGAATAGGCCAATTCCATTTATTACTGGTACTGTTTAAAGACTGCGCAACCTGACCATTAGGATTACCTAACCCTGCTGTAGGCCTACTTACTACTCTGGTAGTACGCTTTAAATCAAACCATCTATGTCCTTCTATACAGAGCTCACGTCTTCTTTCATTCTCAATTTCATCAATCAAAATTTGACCGCTATAAGTTTGAGTAGTCCATCCATTAATTCTGGCTGTTCTAAGCGTATTCAAATCATTATTGGCATTACCATCATTTCCACTTTTAGCATTCGCTTCTGCTCTGATAAGATACATTTCAGCTGTTCTGAATACTTTGTAATTAACAAGCCCATTGGTAGCAGTTCCTCTACCCCTAAATTTACTTACACCATAATTAGGAATTGAGTTTGTTGTGTTTTTTACGAAGAAGTAAGAAGAGAATCGTATATCGGTTGCCTGAGTATATAAGTTAAGCAGCGAAGGATGAACGGCAAAAGAGTTTCTGGGAGGATTTGCTCCAAAGAAAATAACATCGGTACAAGGGAAAGTATTATGAGGATCACCTTGGTTATTTTGTATTGCCCAAATAACTTCCTTAATATTTTCATCTTTCCAAATACCAGGGAATTCCGTTCTTGTTGCAAGCGCCAAAGCAGTATTGTTAATACATGCGGTACTTTGATCTATCGCTGTAGTATAATCTTTTGCATATAAAGCAACTTTTGCAAAAGCGGCTCTTGCAGCAAAGACATCAATATAGCTTCTGTTGGTAGCTGAGTTAATAGAGACATCTACATCACTAAGCAAAGTAATGGCGTTATTTAGATCAGCATAAATTTGATCATATACTTCTTTAACAGAATTTCTTGAAGGAAGCGTGATATCTGTTTGAGTCTTAACAGGAATACCGGGCACGGTAGCATTTCTGTCAAGATCGTTTGCGAAACATTTCAATAAATCAAAATGTGCAATCGCTCTTCCGGCTAAAGCCTGACCCAGGATTCGATTATACGTCTTTTCATTTTCAGCTTTAAACTTATCAATGCCGTTAATAATAACATTGGCATTAAAAATTGCAGTGTAGGGCTGCAGCCATACACTAGCCATGTATCCTTCATTGGGGAGATATTCCCAGTTGGCTACTTTCTGATAATTCACCAGTGATTCAGTGGTTTCATAAACATTATCCGTAAGTATGTCTGTCATGCAACCCAAAAAACTATTATAATAGTTTACTGAAGCAAAGCTGCTATACATACCATTTAATGCTAAATTGAAGTCACTGAGCTTATTAAATGCGTTAGAACTTGTTAGTGCATAAGGAGGCTTTAAGTCAAGATCTTTTTTACAACCGCTAAAAATAAAACTACTTGTAACTAAAAAGATAAGAGACAGTATTTTAAGTAAATATTTCATAATTATATATTTTCAAGTTAATTAAAATGTTACACGACAACCTACCTGGACAGTTCTCAGAGCAGGATACTGACTAATTGTTACATTACCATTAGTTTCAGGATCACGACCTCTGTATTTGGTACTAACCCATAAGTTGGTGCCATTTACATAAAACATGGCTCCTCTTAACTTAAGAACATCGGCAACTTTTTTAGGCAATGAATAGCTCAAAGACAAATTTCTTAAACGAACAAATGAATTATCCTCTAAGAATCTGTTTGTTTCTGATTGTATTAAGCTATTTGGACTTGGTATGTTGGTGATATCGCCGGGATTTTGCCACTCATTTAAAAGATCCACACTCACATTATCATAGTAGTAATCAGGAACCTCGAGGTTGTATCTTTCAGCATTATAAATAAAGGAATTCAGCATATATGTAAACTGAGCACTTAAAGAGAAAGCGCGGTAATCTACAGTAAATCCAAAACCACCAAAAGTATTTGGATCTGAAGTTCCCATAATGCGTCTGTCATTTACACTAAAGGTTTCAGTGGATGAGCCATCGAGTGTAGTGTAAAGTGCTTCCCCGTTGTCAGGATTAACACCTGCGTAAGGAACTAAGTAAAATGAATTAAGAGGGAAGTTTTTGGCCAGAACATTGCTTCCTGAAACAACGGTATCACGTATATCAAGTTTAACTACGCGGTTCTTATTATAGGTAAAGTTACCGGAGATATTAACTTTCCAATTGCGGGTTTTAACAACATCAGCGCTTATATTGATTTCAACGCCTTTATTGCTAACAGATCCGACATTGGAGGTGATGGAAGCAAATCCTGTTGAACGGGAAAGTTGTCTGGGGAAAAATAAATTATCAGTCAACTCATTATAAATTTCTATTCCTCCGTTAATACGTCCTTTAAACAATCCGAATTCTATACCTGCATTGATTTTTCTGCGTTCTTCCCACTGCAAATTCGGCAAATCAAGACTTGTTTGCTGAAGACCAGCGGCACTGTTGTATAGTCTGG
Source organism: Bacteroidota bacterium (assembly GCA_046341135.1). Classification (GTDB taxonomy): domain Bacteria; phylum Bacteroidota; class Bacteroidia; order Chitinophagales; family Chitinophagaceae; genus Lacibacter. The sequence goes on along the minus strand of JBKDRQ010000172.1, from coordinate 1,860 downwards.
GTCCCACTATACCTTGAGATGCATATAAACCGATACCCTCCTGACTTCCTACTGTTCCGTAGCTGGCTTTTAACTTAAGATAATTCAAAAATGAAGACTGCAGGCCTTTCATAAAGTTCTCTTCTGAAATGATCCAGCTTACCCCGGCACCACCGAAGTTAGCATAACGATTATTTTCACCAAATCTGGAAGAACCGTCACGTCTGAAATTAGCATTCAGGAAATATTTATTCTTAAAGCCATAATTCAAGAGAGCAAAATATGACTCTAGTTTTGATTCTCCCCCATCAAATCTGATTCGGGGCAAAAAGTTTGCAGAAATCACGGAACCGAATTCATTTTGAAATGGCGCATCTACAGAATAGGAAGTATATCCATTAAGCTCAGTTGTTAAGTCTAAGGTTTCGTAATAAGCACCCACATCTATCGTATGATCTTTAAAGCTTTTAGCATAATTGATAGAGTTTGTTAGAGTGTTTCTCCAGGTTTTCACATTATTTCTGGTAGATCCATTAGAACGTACACCGGATGGTCTTGGATTGGGGTTCGCAAGATATGTTCTGCGATCTGTAAAATTAGTTGCCTCATCTGAGTTATAATCAATACCATATACCGTCTTTAAAGACAATCCTTTTATGAATGGTATTTTATATTCAGCATTTCCGGAAGCAACTATCCTGATTTGTCTTGATAAGTTCTTGTTCCAAAACAACATGGTAGATGCGATGGGTTGACCTGTTTCCGTAAGATTGGGTCTTGTTAATGCATTACCACCTGATACAAAATTACCGGCAGCATTGTAAGAACCGGGTACAAACTCCTGTTCATACGGGTTGGTCCAAACGAGCGCATTCAATGGATTACCGATAAATGCATCTCCTTCTAAAGTATTCGAAATTTCAGAGTAGGTACCGGTTGTATTTATGCCAAAAACAAAATTTCCGGCATCTTCTGATACATTCAAACGACCGGTAACTCTGTCAAAACCTGTGTTTCTTACTGTACCTTCCTGCTTGAAGTAGTTGACAGAAGCGTAATATTTTGATTTATCCGAACCACCCGCTGCAGAAGCATTCAAACTGTAGGTTCTACCTGTACGCGTTAATACATCCTGCCAGTTGGTATTTATTTTTCGCAAAGAATCAATCTCTTCAGGGGAATAGGTCTCAAGAGAAGTGCCTCCTCTTCTTAATTCGTAATCAATTTTTTCGCTTGTATTCATCACCCTGAAATCTCTGAAATTGGGGAAAGTAGACCAGCCTGTATAAGCATCAATTTCAAAACGTGGCTTCCCTTTCGCACCTTTTTTAGTAGATACTACAATTACCCCGTTACCTCCTCTTGAACCATAAAGAGAAGAAGCTACCGCATCTTTCAACACAGTTACATTTTCAATATCATTAGGATTAATCAAAGCAAAGTCTGTAGCGGCAATTTGTATACCGTCAACAATATAAATAGGTTCAACAGATCCCTGAATAGATCCGCGTCCGCGAATGATAGCTGAACCACTATTACCGGGCTGACCTGAAGAAGCACGCATTAATAAGCCAGGTGTCTGACCTTGTAACACCTGATCAAATGAGGCAATCGGGGCTTATCTGATGGTTTCCCCTTTCACCACACTCGCAGATCCTGCAAAATTTCTTTTGGATTGTTGTTTATACCCTGTTACTACCACTTCCGTCAAAGTGCTTTCTTCTATCTGCATGGCTATATTCTGTAAATTACCATTTACAGACATCTCAACCTCTTTGTAGCCTACAATCGAAATGATTAGGGTTTTGGCGGTAGGGGGGACAGACAACGAAAAAGTTCCGTCGGGCTGCGTTTTTGTTGCAATTTTTGTTCCTCTTACTG
>JBKDRQ010000171.1:0-2711 GCA_046341135.1 Bacteroidota bacterium | reverse complement strand
AATGATATTTATGGGTTAAAGTATGATTTATTATAGTGGGTACCCGAACATAGTTAAGTTTATTATGTGCATAGTTATTATGCGGAGATGAATCCCTATTGTATTGCAACTTCAGCTTATGGGATTGAATATTGTGGTGCGGTGCAAAAAGATAATTTCTATGGGGTGCAGTTTCATGCGGAGAAGAGTGCTGATGTGGGTTCTAAAATATTATCCAATTTTTTAAGTTTATAAGATGCAGATTATTCCGGCGATAGATATTATTGATGGTAAATGTGTGCGACTGACAGAAGGGGATTACGCGCAGAAGAAAATTTATAATGAAAATCCGCTTGAAGTGGCACTACAGTTTCAGGATGCAGTGTTGGAAAGAGTGCACTTGGTGGATCTGGATGGTGCGAAGGCGGGTAAGATCATCAACTGGAAAGTATTGGAGATGATTGCAACGAAAACATCGTTGAAGATTGATTTTGGAGGAGGTATTAAAAAGCAGGAGGATGTTCGGGTAGTGCTGGATGCCGGCGCCCTTTGGGCGACGGTGGGTAGTGTGGCAGTAAAGGATAAGACTTCCTTATTGCAATGGATGCATGAATTTGGTGCCGGTAAATTTTTACTGGGCGCTGATGTGAAAGGAGAGTTGTTGGCGGTAGGAGGATGGCTGGAAACAACATCCATCAATATTTATGATTTCATAGCTGAGTATCTGCAACAAGGAATACAACAAATATTTTGCACCGATATCAGTAAAGATGGTCGCCTCGAAGGTCCGTCTGTTTCATTATATCAGTCGCTCATCGAAAAAAATAAAAATCTTCATCTTATTGCGAGCGGAGGGGTAAGTTCTGTGCAAGATCTAGTAGCGCTCCGTTCGATCGGTTGTGCAGGAGCGATTGTAGGGAAAGCCATTTATGAAGGCAGAATTTCGCTGGATGAGCTAACCAACTTTTAACCCATTGCTGTCCGGTTAAATTTTAAATTATTTACTGGCGCAGCGTCTCCAGACTTGTGCCGACGGTTTACTCACTAGTAAAATCTCATTGTTACTTTCTTTGTCATCGCTACAAAGAAAGTAACCAAAGAAAAATCTAGGCAAACCCGATCGCTCCGCGCGTTCTGCCTTGCCAGCGCCTCACTTCTCGTTCTTTAATTGAATACTCCGTGCCTCTGCGGCTCTGTGTTAAATTATTAGTTCATTGAGTGGTTATTTTTCATATTTCAGCCTTTTATTGAGAAAATTAACCGGACAGCCACACTATATTTTTTCAAAAGGGGGCTTGTAGAAATGAAAATCACTAATTTGAATCATCTCTCACATTGAAGAATGAATTAAAAACAGAAAAATTAAATTTCCCCCGGACAGCAATACTTTTAACTTTTAACTTTTAACTTTCTTTTCACCACCTCATACAACTGCATCGCATCGGGCGTAAGTTTCATAATGAAAATTCCGGAGATGAATATCATGGCAAACAAACTGCTTCTCGTGATGATGCCCACCCATCCCTCTATAGATTGCGTGGTAAATCTGGCGATAAAAAAAACAACAATTCCTAATATTATACTGAGTAGTGTTTTTTGATTAAATGGTTGCAGATTGAATTTCTTCCAGAGAAATAAAAACCGAATCAGATTGTATATGCTGAAGGAGATCAGATTAGCATAAGCACTTCCAATTAATCCAAATTCCTTTATCATGAAATAGTTTAAAGGAAGGAAGAGTACAATTAGGATGACGCCTGTCATAAATTCAAATCGCCACTGACTGGAAGTACCGATGATTTGTGCATTGATGCCTGTACCTGCATCAATTAATTTAGATATGCCTAATAAAAAAACTACTTCTATTCCAGCCTGATAAGCTGACTGGATTCCTAATAATTGAAATGCATCTCTTATGTTCAGCCAGATTCCGATAAAGATGAATAGACCTACTAATAATAAATTGATGGAGGAGCGTTCATAAATCCTTTGAATTTCACTTGTTTTTTTCGCTTTCCAGGCCAGCGACAAAATAGGTATTGTTGCAGCAATGATGCTTCTCTGAGGAACCTGAATGAGGTTGGCGATGTAGGTAGCAAGATTGTATACGCCGGCATCATGTATACCCCTTGGGCTGATGCTAGCTATGATGATGCTGTCAGCTACTTGTGATAAGATCATGATGATGGATCCGCCATAAACGTAGCTTGAAAGACTGATTATTTTGTGTTTAAATCTGTGAGTTACTTTACTGAGCTTAAAATGAATAGGCCACTGTCCTTTGGATCTCAACATCCATCCTAAAATAATTGCGATGATTAAAAATTGAAAGGCAAAAAATTTAATGAATTGGTCGAAGTTGATCAGTTGAGTAATGAAGGCAATAATTAATATAAGCGTCAGTATACGCATGATGGTCTCTCTGAGAAAATTAGGCAATACGGATTGCTTATAGGTTAAAGAAAAGCCTTCTAGTAAATTAAACATCAGCATTCCGAATCCAAAGACAAACACCCAATGATAATAGTCTACAAATAAGGCTGACCTGCCACTATACTTTCTTATAATAATGGGCTCAAAAAGATATCCTCCGGCAATGACCAATAAAAAGCCAATAAATACTACCACCACACTCCAGGAATACAGATCGTTTTTTTGGGGAGAAAGATGTTGGTGGTAATAAGGAAAGAATTTATATACTACAGATATAACACCTAAGGCTGCTACTGCAG
>JBKDRQ010000170.1:0-4185 GCA_046341135.1 Bacteroidota bacterium | reverse complement strand
CAATTGATCAAAACGGATGGTTTGCCAAATGGAAATCTGATTATTTTTATTGAAACAAAGGAGACGCGAAGAAGATTTATATACAACGTAATTAAAAATCAGTAGGCCATAATAGCATTGATTAGAAGATAACGGCTGATTTCTTATCCGCTTTACGGTTTAATTTATGCGGACTAACATAAGCATGTCCAGTGATAAAGAAACGATAAGGCCATAAAGCGGCATCTCCTGCATAATCCACCCCAATACGCGGACTTACAGATATTGAGTTTACTTTATATCCGTCATCTGCCACAAAAAAATCATCCCCTATTAAGCTTATTCCATTATGGTGCATTTCAATGCCCAGGCATTGACTTACCAGAGCCGGTCCGGAACCGGGTTTTCTTTTAGATTTATTTGAAATGGATATATCTACATTTAATGGCTCAACAGCTCTCACCAATACTGCATGAGGAATCCCTTTTTTATTGGTGACAATATTAAACAAACGATGCATCCCATAACAGAGATAAACATAAGCCGTTCCCCCTGCTTTATACATGGTACTTGTTCGAATTGTATGTTTATTTTGAAAAGCATGAGAAGCTGGATCGGTTATTCCTTCATAAGCTTCTGTTTCTACTATGCGCGCCATCAATATATTATGCTCATCTTTTTTTACAATTACCTTTCCTAAAAGTTGGCTGGCAATGGATAATACATTAGATTGATTATAAAAATAAGCTTTTAACTTTTTAAAATCATTGCAATTTTTCATACCTGATACAAATTTCTCCAAGAAAGAAAAATAATAAGCAATTTACGATAACCAAAAGAAGATTTATACAATTATAGACAATCAAAATTCATTAGACATTTATTCAAATTCGTTAAATATTTATCTAACAATAAAACAAGTATGAAAAAAATATTATACGCTTTGGCTCTTATTATTCTATCCTGCCTCCACTATAGCGCCTTCACCCAAAAGCTTCCTTCAACAACATCTGATAGTCCTTTAATAAAAGACACCATATTTCCAGAAGGAAAATATCAAATTCAGATAAAAAAAGATAAAAATAAAAACAATCAGCAATCTCCCTCAGGGAATATAGACCTTATTAAATTGGATGATTCTATTTATAAAATTAAATTACGATATATCAGTGCGGTTCCGGGAAAAAATTTAGGTATCATTAACGATTATCTTATTATAAAAAACAATAAGGCCGTCTATCAATCAAAAGAGGATAGCACTTGTCGCATTGAATTTTTCTTTTCAAATAATTCAGTAACAATCGTACAACATTCTGAGAGTTCTGCATTTGCGTGTGGTTTTGGGCGCAATGTGCACATCGATGGCATGTATTTGAAAGTTAAAGAAAAATTTACTGCCACTCCGCCCCCCTCAATCAGATTAGGAAAACATGGCATAACCCTTCAATGGATTGGATGGGAAAAACAAGGTACGGCTACAATAACAGAAGCAAAAAATGGTTTTTATCAAATTATAGGGAAACAATTAAGTGAAAATGGCCATGATTACCTTGAAATTGTCGGCATTTTACTTCCTGTATCTCAGACAGAACTAAATTTTGAAGGCATTATCAAAACAAGCGTTTCATATATCAATCAGGGAAAAATCTGTGAAAGAAAAGGGAAATTTACTTTTATAGCCAAACCCGGGAAAAAATATTGGAGACTGAAAGAATCACAGAACTGTGAAGCAGGCATGGCTACAGATTATATTGATATATATTTCTGAATTTGATTGATATTATTATCTGAACTTTAATTTTTTTGATTAAATGATTTACTATGATGGCTTATAATCTTGTATATCTTACAATCCTGATACTCCTAGTTTAGACAACAATCATGTCAATCATACAATAAGCAGAATATAGGCGCTGAACCTAAAAAGATTACCTCGCTTCGCTTGGTGATCCATTATTGGGGGAGCAGAACAGACAAAACCTTGCTCGCTGCACGAGCATTGGTTTTACTTTTTGTCTCGCTGCATCAAGCAAGCTTGAGCAGCTTGCAAAAAGCAAAACCCCGGCTTTCGCCGGGGTTTTGTCTGTTCGTCGGGACGACTAGATTCGAACTAGCGACCCCTTGCACCCCATACAAGTGCGCTACCGGGCTGCGCCACGTCCCGAACATTTATGCAATCTTTCAATTGCAATTATTTTTTGGGACTGCAAAAGTAGGATATATTGCACTGTATACAAAATCCATTAAAAATTTACGATCTTTACATGGTTTTGTATCTTACGACAACGATCAATATGAAGATCCTCATCCAACAAGCACAAATCACAGACATTAACTCCCCTTACAACGGAACCCGTCAGGATTTGCTCATAGAAAATGGCATCATCACCCAAATAGGTCAGCTGAAAAATATACATGCAGACCATACCCTCTCCTCCCCCAACCTGCACATTTCCACCGGATGGGTGGATAGTTTCGCACATTTCTGCGACCCTGGACTCGAATACAAAGAAACCATCGAAACAGGCATGGAAGCAGCCGCTGCAGGCGGATATACGGAAGTGATGATCCTGCCCCACACAGCACCGGCCATCACCGGCAAATCGCAGGTGGAATATATCCTCAAAAGGAGTGAAAATAAAAAAGTGAAAATACACCCCCTCGGTGCATTAAGTAAAAATATTGAAGGAAAAGACCTGGCCGAAATGTACGATATGCAAAAAGCCGGAGCTATCGCATTTACCGACGGACTTAAACCGGTTCAATCAGGCGGACTCTTCCTCAAAGCACTGCAATATGTAAAAGCTTTCAACGGCACAGTGATCCAAATGCCTGATGACAATTCTATCGGGCATAAAGGACTAATGCACGAAGGCATAAAAAGCACACAACTCGGACTGCCGGGAAAACCCATGATCTCTGAAGAGATCGCCGTCGCAAGAGATCTCAGATTATTGCAGTACACTGAATCCAGGCTACATCTGACCGGTATCACTTCCCCGCGATCCTTATCACAAATTGAAGCGGCTAAAAGAGAAGGCCTTCGTGTATCCTGCTCCGTTAGTCCTGCACATTTCTTCTTCAGCGATGAAGACTTGTCAGACTATAACACAAATCTTAAACTCACACCGCCTTTGCGAACGGCAGAGGAACAGTTGGAGCTTAAAAATGCGCTGATCAGTGGAAAAATTGATATCATCGCCAGCCATCATCTGCCTCACGAAACAGACAGTAAAATCTGTGAATTCGAAGCAGCACAACCCGGCATGATCGCCCTCGAAACAGCCTATGCTGCGACTCAAACAGCTATCGGCTCCGCACTTACTCCTGAAAGATGGGTACAATTAGTTGGAGAAAATCCCAGAAAGATCTTTGATATCGAAGCACCCATCATTGATCTAAACCACTCTGCTAATCTGACCTTGTTCGACCCAGATACAGCATTTACCTTTACGGAAGACATGATCAGATCCAAATCAAAAAACTCTCCTTTTATTGGCAAAACCCTGAAAGGTAAAGTGATTGGAACCATCCTGGGAAATCATATTCATATCAATTAAAATGGAACCAAAAATAACCACACATTTTACCAAGGGGCTCATTATCGGATTAATAATGGTAGCCCTGGGTACTACATTTCAGGTGCTGAATATTTACGAAAAATGGGTACAGTGGGTAACAATGGCTATTTATGCCATAGCTATTATATGGACTTGCTACTCTTTCAGCAAAGAGATGAATAAAGAAGTTACCTTCAAACAAATATTCAGTCACGGATTTAAAACAGCAGCTATTGTTACCCTCATTAGTATTGCTGCGTTTTTGATCACCTATCTGCTTATGCCTGAGATCAAAGAAAAAGGACTTCAGGCAGCCAGGGAAGAAATGGAAAAAGATCCCAGAATGACAGAGGAAATTATTAATCAATCTATTCAGTGGACAGATAAATTCTTTTTGCTTTTTGGTATTATCGGATCGCTGTTTGGCTTTGCCTTTATGGGAGCAATAAGCGCATTAATCGGCGCAGCTGTATCTCCCAAAAAACAAAACCACAACATGCCCAAATCTTTTTAATATGAACATCAGCGTTGTCATACCCCTTAAAGATGAAGCGGAATCTCTGCCCGAACTATGCAATTGGATTGAACGGGTAATGCAACAGCATCAATACCTGTATGAAATTATTCTGATTGATGATGGCAGTAC
>JBKDRQ010000169.1:0-6598 GCA_046341135.1 Bacteroidota bacterium | reverse complement strand
TTATTAAATAGACCAAACATTTATTAAATCAAAAAGCAAAAGTCAAAACTAAAAAGTTTTGATCAGGATTAATAATATCAAAAATTCATGGACTGTACTTCCTGATACACTCTTTCAATCCCTTCCTTAAGAGAGATAGATGATTTCCATCCGAGCTGATTTATTTTGGTACTGTCCATTAATTTTCTGGGTGTTCCATCGGGCTTTGAGGTATCAAAATTTAATTCGCCGGTATATCCTACAACTTGTTTAATCAACTGAGCTAATTCAAGAATAGAAACATCAGAACTTACCCCAACGTTTGTCCAGCCTGATTCATTATGATGCAGCATCAAAAATAAACACGCATCAGCCAAATCATCGACATGCATAAATTCACGTCGCGGCTTGCCACTACCCCATATTTCAACAAAGGGCGCAATGTCTCTTTTTGCTACTATCATTTTTCTGAGTAGTGCGGGAAGTACATGAGAATTTTTCAAATCGTAATTGTCGTTAGGACCGTAAAGATTCGTAGGCATGGCCGAAATAAAATTGCAACCGTATTCATCCCGGTAAGCATCACACATCTTTAAACCGGCAATTTTAGCAATGGCATAGGGCTCATTGGTAGGCTCCAATCCTCCCGTAAGCAAACTTTCTTCTTTAATGGGTTGTTCTGCAAATTTTGGATAGATGCAGGAGGATCCTAAAAAAAGTAATTTGGTTACTCCATATTTGTAGGAAGAATGAATGATATTATTCTGAATCATTAGATTGTCGTAAAGGAATTGAGCACGATACGTATTATTGGCAACAATACCTCCCACTTTGGCAGCAGCAAGAAACACATACTCAGGTTTATTTTCTTTAAAAAATGTATCTACTGCATCCTGATTACGAAGATCCAGTTCTTTAGAAGTGCGCAGCAATAAATTATTATACCCTTCCTGCTGTAATTTTCTTACGATAGCCGAGCCCACCATTCCACGGTGGCCGGGGATGTATATGAGATTGTTATGCATCATCATAAATTATAGTCGATTAAATAGTAGTATATAAATATTTAATGAGGTTTTTCAAAATTAATACTACCGGCTTAATAAGATTAGATATAAATGTTATTAAGGAAATGAATGTATTTGATTCTATACAATTTTTCAAACTCCAGCCAGCAAGTGGGACTGAAATTATTAAGCTAAGAATGGGAACAGAAGAAGCAGAAATAAACATACTTAAAAAGTAAATAAATTTATTTCTGAATGTGATTATAAACTTTGGAAACAGAATTAAATCCTTTTCATCATCAAAAAGCAGCATTAATACAAAAGAACTTATTACCCATAAAAAGACCCATCGTCCATAATCGCAACCTAAAATAAAAAGAGGAATAACAGCAATAAACTGAAATATAAGAATATTTCCAAGATACTTTTTATCTATTATATTTTGGGGCTTATACTGATTAATTTTAAAAGAAAGTCTTTCTGTATTTGTAAGAATAAAGTAAACTATTGATATGATTATAACCCACGCTAAGGGAGCATAGATATCATTGTTGAAATTAACCAGATTATACAAAGAAGAAAACAAGCCATACTTTAAGGTCAAAGATATCCCTTCAATGGCAGCAGGTAATTTGTCGGGATTGTATATTCCTACAGGGAAACGAACGTCTTTCCAGGATAACCAAATCAGTTTTGCAACTTTTTGATCCCCCTTAAAATAAAGAACAAGAAAAAAAACGATGATTGACGGCATTATAAATATGAAGGATCGGAAAATCCTCTCAAATAAAGATTTGTGTTTAATATTAGCTGAATACAAAGAAAATATAAGTACAATTGAAATAGGAATTGTAAGAAAGCCTGTCGCTTCATGAATCAAAATTCCTGATACAAGTATCAAGTTGGCAAAAATTAAATGTATTGGAGATCTTTTTTTAATACAAAAAACAACAAGAGTAAATAAACATAGCATTAATGAATCCTTTCTTAACCAAAATGAACTTATAACATGATTACCAAGAAAAAAAACAAAAGGCAAAAAAAACACAGGATAGCTTTTTTCAGTAAGGTACTTTACACAAAAAACAATTACAGACAGATAAGTGAAGACTGAAATAATCACAATAAAATAATAAGGACTTATATGGGTAAGTCTGTATAGATATAATAATAACTGTCCCGTTAATCCTCGCCTAACAAAGCCCCCTTCATAATTAATTAAATATTCAGTTATGCCAAAAGAATCAATTGGGAAACCTTGAAATATATCTTTAACTAATGTTGTTAATTGTGCGATGATGATTAACCAAAAGAGATAATTAATCAGATCAGACTTTTTTTGTATAAATTTCATTTAATATAACAAATAGCGTAATTCGCTAAGAAAGACTATTTCAATACCAAACAAACTGATATGCCAAAAAACAGGTTAAGGCAATGATCATTATAAAACACCAATATCAAGAGAAGTATAAAGAATGCAAAACTATTTTCTTAACCATTTTATTATTTTGAGCATTAAAAAAGAAAAATTATTCATACTGATTCTTCACCCTGAAACCGCTATCTCTCAGTATCTTTTCTTTGGTGAATAATTCTTTATCGGACTGTACCATCTCTTTCACCAACATATCGAGATTATACTCAGGTTGCCAGCCCAGTTTTGATTTGGCTTTTGTAGGATCACCGATTAAAAGCTCTACTTCCGTTGGGCGATAATAGCGAGGGTCAACTGCTACTACTTCTGTGCCGGCAGGAATTTGATGTACATCTGTATTACATGAAACAACATATCCTATTTCATTTTCCTCTTTTCCTTTGAACTCGATGATATATCCGGCTTCTTTAAATGCCATACGTACAAACTCACGAACTTCCGTAGTAATACCAGTTGCAATGACAAAGTCTTCCGGTGTATCTTGTTGCAACATCAGCCACATCGCTTTTACATAATCTTTGGCATGACCCCAGTCACGCTTGGCATTTAGATTGCCTAGATATAATTTGTCCTGCAATCCCATTGATATTTTAGCTGCAGCGCGCGTAATCTTACGTGTAACGAAAGTCTCCCCACGGAGTGGAGATTCATGATTAAATAGAATACCATTGCAGGCAAACATATTGTAGGCTTCACGATAATTCACCGTGATCCAGTAGGCATACATTTTAGCGACGCCATAAGGGGAGCGCGGATAGAATGGTGTTTTTTCTGATTGGGGCACTTCCTGTACTAATCCATATAATTCAGACGTAGAAGCCTGATAGATTTTTGTTTTTTGTGCAAGACCGAGTAAGCGAACCGCCTCGAGAATTCTCAGTGTACCGATACCATCAGCATTAGCGGTATATTCCGGCGTATCGAAGCTCACTTTCACATGACTCATGGCTCCCAGGTTATAGATTTCATCCGGCTGTACTTCTTGAATGATACGGATGAGGTTGGTACTGTCTGTAAGGTCGCCATAGTGTAATACAAAATGACGATTATTCACAAGCGGATCTTCATATATATGATCAATACGATCAGTATTGAATAAGGAACTACGACGCTTGATGCCATGCACTTCATAACCTTTCTTCAGCAAGAAATCCGACAAATAGGCACCGTCCTGTCCGGTTACCCCTGTGAGCAAAGCTTTCTTCATGTGACTCATTTTTAATGATTTGCGAATGTAATAAAGGGAATTTGATTTTTCAATTAATAGTCAAAAGTCGAAACCAAAAAGTTAAAAAAAGACAATTATCTATTGTTGTAAAAGAACTCTCTAACTTTTATAAAATACCGGGCATAAAGGCGCAGATAAGAGGATTGGATACCATGCTCCTTGAGGACTTTTCGTATTTCCCTATTTATCTTAAAAGTACTTTTGAGTCCGCTCGTGCTTTTTCCGCCGAGGTTCATCGATACCATCAGCTGGGGCTGATAGATATATCTAAGCTGATGAATTTTCAGGAAACGCAACAGCAGATCAAAATCTGATGCGATATCTAGATCTGTTCTGTATAAACCGTGCTGATCGAAATATTTTTTATAGCAGTAGAAAGTAGGATGTGCGGGCATAATGCCATAACGAAAACGCTGAGGTGTAAAAATAGAGGAAGACACATAGCGAATAATTTCATTAGGGTTTTGTTGTCTCACAAAACAAACATCCCCAAATAAGCACTCAGCAGAAGAATGTTGTTCAAATTGTTGGACAACATTACTAATTACATCATTATGCATGAAACAGTCATCTGCGTGAAGTATGCCAATAATATCACCGGTTGCTGCTAGTATACCTTTATTAATAGCATCGTAAACACCCTTATCTTTTTCGGATATAATTTGATGGATACGGCGGCTGTATTGATGAATAATGCTGAGGGTGCCATCGGTGGAAGCGCCGTCCACCACGATATATTCAATATCTGAATAAGACTGATGGAGGACCGAAAGGATGGTTCTTTCGATGGTGGCGGCGCGGTTATAGACGACGGTGATGAGGGAGATTTTCATCGAATGAGTCTTTCCTTAACTGCAGCGGCAGGATGGCCTGAATGGATAGTGTGTGCTACCAGATTTTTTGTAGCAACAGACCCTGCTGTTAATACAGCATGAGAGCCACAAATAACTCCCGGACAAACTATTGCCTTCGCTCCTATCCAGGCGCCATCTTCAATGGTAATTGGTTTTACCATTAGATCAAAAGTAGTTTTATTAAAATCATGATTACCCGTTAAAAGATACGCACCCTGTGATATACAAACATGATTACCAATGGAGATATGGGTAAGATTATCTATCCAGGCGTTCTCCCCTATCCAGGTATAATCACCAACGGATAAATTCCAGGGATATTTAATATTGCCCCCAGGTTTCACTACTACATTCTTCCCGATTTTTGCACCAAACAAACGAAGTATAAAAATACGAATTCTGGAAGAAGGATTCCAGTGGCATTGTACAAATAATGCGTTCATTATCATCCAACAAGTGCGCACAATAACATTTCGTCCAGGATGATACCAGGAATTATCATATTTGGATAAATCTACCGACTCAGACAATTGAAAAGAGATTTTGGTATTGTAATTTTATTTTCTGAAGATCCATTTTTTTATGGATATAATTCATTGCGTTTTCTGTGTAGATATTAAATTCATTAGCTTCCATGTCTGCAAAAAATCGGATCGCTTTTGAAAGTTCCTCATTCAGTTTTTGGTAGTTTATGGTATATCCTACACGAGACTGTTGCAAATTCAGATACGGAGTAGTATCGGTAGTTATCACCGGCCGGCCGGCACTCATTGCCTCACAGATTGAGTGACCGAAGTTTTCACTTTTACTGGGAAGAATAAAAAGTTGAATATCCTTAAGTGCCAATGATACCTCTTCAGGAAATATGGCACCATGATAAATAACCTGAATATTAGATGGAAGTTCTTTGATTAATTTAGAACAATGATCCCAATAAGCCTGGTCTTTTACCGGCCCATAAATATGCCAAACAACTTCTTGTGTAACAGATTTTAGTGACTTAAGAATTTCCAGATGATTTTTCATCGGACTGATTAGAGCCAAGGTACCCATGATCAGTTTTCCTTGTTTTTTAACCGGCGAAGGTAATTGAGAAGATAATTTTGGGAAATTTCCGGCAATAGCAATACGTGCATTTTTAAATTTACTCCTGATAAAGTGAACTTCTTTTTCATCGGTAGCATGCCAGTACACTTTATTTTGGAGATTAAGCAGTTTAAAAAAAATAAAGTAAAATCGTTTCTTAAAACTTTTTTGAGAAAGCGCCCCCGGATGCAGCATACCTCTGGGAGAGAGAATAATTTTAGTTTGTTTATGTTTAAATTGTAAGGCAGTAACAATAGGTTTAATATTGTATGCAAGGGAATATAATCCATTAATGAAAATAATATCTGGATTAATTTCAGTAAAAATATTTCTAAAAAAAGAAAGCGTTGTGTTTCGTTTACTATTGTAATAAACCTTTGCTTTACCCTCCCAATCATTCCATTGATCGGGGTTGACATTTTTTAACACCTCTCGCTCCCCGTGATCATAAGCAGAACATAGCACATAAATATTCATGTCTGATGAAAACTGATGAATGAGTTGTTCAATAGAGCGAATTGGGCCGCCTGCTTTCCAGGCGGGGAGAAAGTGGTTGTAGATGATGAATATACATTGATTATCCATTAGATCTTTATGCGCATAAAACGATCGGTGAACCAGTAACAAAGGGCAACGAAGATCCCATTTTTTATCAATGAATTTACCGTCATTAATATATCTGTCTCTATTTGAATAGAATTAATGAACAAAACAGGAATCCATAATATAATGGTTGGCCTGTTCTTGGCGATTCTTAATATCATGTAAAAGGCCAGGTTAAAAAACAAACCATAGAAAAACATAAAATAGATTCCACCCGACGAACCAAAATTGCCATAGGCTTCGCCAAATGGCCCAATATTCATACTATAGCCTTGAATGATTAATCCGGTAAAATATTCCATATTCCAGTGCCCACCAGCCATTGGTTTGTCTGGCCAAAGAAAGCGAGGCACAAAAGAAGCTGCGATCGATTTGAAAATTGTTTCTCCATTTGCATAGGGCC
>JBKDRQ010000168.1:0-4438 GCA_046341135.1 Bacteroidota bacterium | reverse complement strand
GCTTTTGCTCCTGCTCCTAATTCCATGTGGACGGAAGGCTGGACAAACTGGGATCCTGTCAACACAAACTATCCAGCTCCCACTGTTACTATTAGTGGAAACATTACTTCAAATACTACCTGGACATCTTCAAATACTTATTTGATTTCAGGTCTGGTTTATGTAGCCGCAGGGGTGACCCTTACAATTGAGCCAGGTACAGTGATACGCGGTGATAATTCAGTGTCAAGCTCATCTTTAATTATTACCAAAAATGCGAAACTAATTGCAGAAGGTACTTTGTCTAATCCTATCGTATTCACATCAAGCAAAGCAGTTGGCACAAGAGCAGTGGGCGACTGGGGTGGTCTGATTATTTTAGGAAGAGCAACTTTGAACAGACCTGGCGGTACTGCCAATATTGAAGGGATTGCTACTTCTGTCAATACCGAGTATGGTGGTGGTGCTAATCCAAATGATGATGATAATTCCGGCGTATTAAAATATGTGCGTATTGAATTTGGCGGATTTGTATTTAATACCGATCAGGAAATCAATGGATTGACATTAGGAGCTGTAGGACGTGCTACACAGGTTGATTACGTACAGGTTTCCTATACCAACGATGATGCTTTCGAATGGTTTGGTGGTACAGTAAATTGTTCACATCTCGTAGCATACAGAAATCTGGATGATGATTTTGATACGGATTTCGGTTATAGCGGATCAGTTCAGTTTGGTTTGAGTGTTCGTGATCCTCTGCTTTCTGACCAAAGCTCAGGTTCAACTTCAGAAGGATTTGAGTCTGATACTGATGGAACTGCAGGTACAAGCACACCGGCTACTACTTGTCTTTTTAGCAATATTACCGTTGTAGGTCCTTTCCGTGGAGAAATCTTGTCTTCCTGGCCTTCTTCATATAAATTCAGAAGAGCCGCCAGAATTCGCCGCGGTACGCAACTTAAATTATTCAATAGTATCCTAACGGATTTCCCATATGGAGTACACATAGATGGTACTATTGTACGAGCAAACCTTCAAACGGGTCTTACTAAATTTAAAAATAATTTGGTGGCAGGCATGCTTCGGACTACTGAACCGGGTACGACAAATGCTGTACGTGATTCAATTTTTGGATCAACTACGGGTTTATTTAAAAATGACTCATTGGCAACCACAGCAAATGTGCTTGTTAATCCCTATGATTATTTAAATCCTGATTATCGTCCCGGAAGTCAGCCGCTGGCCAGTACCGGCGCTTCATTTAACGACGAAGCATTTAATGGATTAATTACTTCATGTCCTGAACCTGCTGCACCTGGTGCAATCAGCGGACCGAAGAATATTTATTTATGTGACACTGCTATTGCACATACTTATACTGTTCCGCTTTCAGCCAGTGCAACTTCGTTTATATGGTCAGTGCCTGCCGGTGCCAGAATTATCTCTGGTCAGGGAACCAGAACAATTGTAGTGAAGTACGCATCTACTTTCACTACATCTGCAACAGGTGGTACAATATCAGTAATAGGTAAAAACGACTGCGGTAGTACTGGAGCTGCTACTTCATACACAGTTGTTAAAATTAAGCCCGGTACGCCTGCTGCTATTTCAGGTATTGCTAGTAATTGTTCGGTAATTGGAAGTACAGCTACTTATACCATTGCCCCGGTATTACATGCTGAGTCATATACATGGGCTGTGCCTGCAACAGGTGCTTCTATTGTTTCCGGACAAGGAACAACAAGCATTGTAGTAGCATTTACAACAGCTTATACAACAGGAAATATTTCTGTTAAAGCTAATTCTACCTGCTTTACTGCTGGCAGCTTAAGAACACTGGCTGTTACTAAGCGTTTACCTGGAACTCCCGGTGCTATGACTGGTGCAACAGATATTTGTCCTTCTTTCGGTTCTCAATCTGCTGATTCGAGCAATGCAGTTCAGTATAGAATCAACCGTGTTACAGGTGCAGACTCTTATTCATGGACAGCGCCTGCCGGAGCAAGCATTGTATCCGGACAAGGTGATACATCTGTATTAATCAAGTTTGCAAGAACTTTCACATCAGGTGCCGTTATTGTAAAAGCAGTTGCGGTTTGTGGTGAAAGTGCAAACAGAAGTCTGACAGTATTCAGAAGAATCGCTGCTCTTCCCGGCGCTATTCAAAAATCGTTTGTGCCTAGCGTAGTTGCACAAACAGCGGTTTGCGGAAAAGCATCTGAAACATATATGATCCGTAAAGTGAAGTATGCTACTTCTTATTCATGGACATTGAAGAATGGTACAAATGCCAGCATTACTTCAGTTAATGGTGCAGGAGATAATGATACCGCAGTTGTGGTTACATTTGCTCCAGGCTTTACTACAGATTCATTGATTGTAAGAGCAAATACAGCTTGTTCACAAAGTTTAGACAGAAGAATCTTCCTGACTGCTTTGTCTGTAACACCTGCTGTTACTAGTATTACTTCAAGCACAGGTAATTTTGCTCCTTGTGCAGGTGCAACCGGTATTACATATACCGCTACAGCACTCGCTCCAACTTCTGCGCAGTCGCCGATTAACGTATTCCGTTGGACATTGCCCGCTGGTGTAGCTCGTGTTTCTGCTAATAGTGACAGTTCTGAAATAACAGTTGACTACTTGTCTACTTACAAAGGCGGAGCAATCGCAGCAAGAGGACAATCTGCATGTGGGATTTTAGGTACAGCTAAGTCAATCACACTTCAGTATCTTCCACCTACACCAGTATCTATTACAGGTTCAACAACTGCGCCTTGCGTTGGAAATGTGATCACTTATACTGCTAACGTAAACCCACCCACTGCAACTCAGGCTACGGCTGTTCGTTACAGATGGACAAGACCCAAGAATACGACTGTTGTTGGTGCTACATCTGATAGCTCTTCAATTGATGTGAGCTTCAATACCGGATACACAGGTGGAAGCATTACTGTTAAAGGTGAAACTGCATGTGGTGTGTTCGGTGGTGTAAGATCTCTTACACTCACATTATGCCCACCTCCTGCAGCAAGAGGTTTCAATTCAAATGTGAATACATTTGAAAACAATAGTACAGTAGTTGATCAAATCTATCCTAATCCAAATAACGGTAACTTTAAGCTTACTGTAAATACAGGAATTATGGAGAATGTAAATGCTACTGTTAGAGTAGTGGACATTTATGGAAGATTGATCTCTCAGTTCAATGCACCTAATACTAATGGATTAATTATTACCGATTACAAAGGTTCAAATCTGGCAAATGGAGTTTATACAGTACAATATACAGTAGGCTCAGTTTCCAAATCAATGAAGTTTGTAGTGCAGAAGTAATATTGAATCTATGAAGATATAGAGCTTTTTCTTAAGCAAGTATCCTAATCGGCCCCCTGTTCTCAGGGGGCTTTTTATATATATGAATAAACGAAAGAATAATACTTGATAAACTTAAAAATTTTACAAACTTGAGAAACTACAAGATGTTATGCCGGCTTTGATAATATACTGATGTAATTTTTAGGAAATCCTTTTTTTGTGTATTTGTATTTGATTTCCAATCGGTGAAGTAGGAGAGAAGAGAGTGTGAAAAATATTTTCATTGCTAAAAAAAAGGGAGCAAGCAGATATCCCGAAATGCCCCTTGAGATATCTTTTGGAAATAAGGGTAAATATCTGGCCAGGGTATTTAGCTGATAAGCGGCTGTTCCCAAATAACCCTCCAGCCATTCCATTTTATCAATGATGAAGCCTGCTTTTATAAAAAGGTGTTTCAACCCGTATTGGGTATATCGGAAGAAATCATAAGGTTGTTCATGTTCTTCATAGAATAACGGGCCAGTATAATACATTTTCCCTCCTGGCTTTAAAACCCTGTTGAGTTCCAGCAATACCTTTTCAGGTTCCGGCAGATGTTCCATCACCTGATTGAAAATAATATAATCAAACCGACAATCTTCCGTTGGTATTTGTGCTAAATCACAAACATAGGTGGAGGAAGCATAGCCTTTATCAACCTTTTCAAAATCTGCTGATTCGTAAATGGTATGATCGAAAAGCGATCTGTATGGTTGATCGCCTGCTCCTGCATCTAATACTACGGAGTCTGAAGGTATGGTTGCTGCGAATCTGCTTATCTCCTGATGTAACCTGTAACGGGATGAGTTGAAGTTGAATATGTTCCTTAAAGACTGCATCAACAATTAATCTTTCACGCAACGTACGGAAAAACCACTTGATTTTAGTTCTCCGTTGAATTCAAAAAATCCATTTAAATAGGATAGGGTTCTGTTAAGTGCGAATTCTGGTTCGTAATCTGTTGCCGTCCACCAGTTTCCACTGGTGTTGATATCAACAAAGCCGCCATCAGCAACTCTGTTTCCACCCTGAAGTCCTGAAAAACCGCTGCTGTTATCGGCTGCGCCATTCGGACAATTCCAGTATTTTGTACCTATAC
>JBKDRQ010000167.1:0-6788 GCA_046341135.1 Bacteroidota bacterium | reverse complement strand
GACGGAAAGGATCAGGTTCGTGAATTAAAAATTGATTATACCGTTGGGATTCCTACCGGAGCTTTTGTAAGTGCTGAAAAAGTAAAGGTTTTGTACATTGGACTTGATAATGAATTGGCTATTACAGGAGGAAATGTTGGTGATGAAAAAGTAACCGCTTCTATATCCAATGGTTCTTTAAGGAAGGTTGCTCCGGGAAGATATATTGCATCTCCTTCCAGTCCGGGTACTGCAAATGTTACTGTAACTGCAGATGGCAAGACTTCTGTTTTTTCATTCAGGGTTAAATCAGTACCGGATCCTACGCCAATGGTGGGTAATAGCACTGGAGGCCGTATTCCTGCAAACGTATTTAAAGCGCAGCTGGGTATTCGCGCAGATCTGAAAGATTTCGTATTTGAAGGTGTAAGATATGATGTGGTTAGTTATACATTTTATGCAACCGGTGCAGGTTTTCAGGAGGCTCCTGGCGTAAAACCAGGTGTTCGCGGATATTCTTTTGAGCCTGTTCAGGACTTAATTAACAGATGTCGTCCTGGCACCACTGTGGTGCTGGATGAAATAAAGGCG
The DNA here is from genome assembly GCA_046341135.1 of Bacteroidota bacterium. Classification (GTDB taxonomy): domain Bacteria; phylum Bacteroidota; class Bacteroidia; order Chitinophagales; family Chitinophagaceae; genus Lacibacter. The sequence continues at coordinate 6,218 of JBKDRQ010000167.1, read as the reverse complement.
GTGGGTCCCGACGGAACCACAAGAAAACTACCTACAATTGCGTTTAATTTATATTAAACTATTTGAATTATGATCAGGAAACTAAGTTGGCTATTATGCTCTTCTCTTCTTATTTTGTGTTTAACTACTCAGGCACAAAAGAAAAAAAAGTCGACAGCTGCTAAAGCAAATCAATCTGCTTCTTCAAGTGGTTATGGATCACAACCGGATGCTTCTTCAGGATACGGGGGAGGTTCCGGTTCCGGTTATGGAAGTTCCGGCTATGGAGGAGGAGCTCAAAGTTCCGGTTATGGTTCAACTAATAATAATCAGAGTCAGCCAACTAATCAGCCAAGACCCAATATTCCTTATGAGGTTGTCAAATCAAGCGGTAATGCTGCCCTGGATTCTGTAAAAGCTTCTCAGAGAAATGACGCTTCTATTGAAAGGACTTTGATTAAAGATCGTCAGCCATTGGCTTTTGAACATATCAGAGAGGATGATGCGATATACAGACACAAGGTTTGGCGTGAAATAGATACGCGTGAAAAAATGAACCTCGCTTTTCGTTATGCCAATAATGAAGACAATGGTAATCAACGTTTTATTTCAATATTATTAAAAGCGATCAGAACCAGAGAAATTACTGCATTCGATGCATCAATGGATGATCGTTTTACAACGCCTTTAACTCCAGATCAGGTAATTAATGCATTTTCCGGAGGTTTGGATACTGTTCCGGTTGCAGATATGAATGGTGATATTGTGAAGTATCGCATTATGACCAAAGAGGTTGATCCGGATAGCATCTATCGTTTCAGAGTAAAAGAAGAGTGGGTTTTTGATAAGGAGTCTTCCAGATTATTCGTAAGAATATTAGGAATTGCACCTATGAAAAGACTTACAAGAAGCGATGGTCAGGATATTGATCCTAATAATCCTGAGTACCAGCCAATGTTCTGGGTTTATTATCCCGATTGTAGAGGTTTTCTGGCCAAGTATGATGCTTATAACGGAAAGAACTACGGTGGCAGGATTACCTGGGAAGAGCTTTTTGAAAACAGAATGTTTGGTAGCTATATTACCAAAACATCTATGGATAATCCATTCGACAGAACGCTTAAATCTTACATTAAGGAACCGCTTTATCGTCTGCTTGAGGGAGAAAATATTAAAGAGAAAATATTTAATTACGAGCAAGACCTTTGGTCGTATTAAGATCTCATCATTTCAAATAATGACTCCGAAAAAAGCCGCAAATTGCGGCTTTTTTCATGAATGTTCATAAAATAATATAAGGCTGACTTGCATATTGTTTATATCTGTGTATCTTTGTAATGGTTTTTCATAGGATATTGGATTTTAAAGACGGGGCTGTATTTCTATCCTGCCCCCTTTTATTTTAAATAAGTGGCAATCAATGTAGCCTTTCTTAACCCTATTAATTGCTCCAGCTCATTCTTTTTAGCTTTTTTAATTGCTTCAACAGATCCAAACTTTCTCAGTAATTCGTTTGCGGTTTTTTCCCCGATCCCATGAATTGCAGATAGTGTAGTTTTGAATGTTTCCTTGCTCCTTTTATTTCTATGGAAGCTAATGCCAAATCGGTGCACCTCATCTCTTATATTCCGTATGAAAAGTAATACAGGATGATTGATGGGTAATTTTAAGGATTCATGATCACCGATAAAAAATATTTCCTCTACATTTTTTGCTAAACCCACAAGCGTAATTTCATTATTCAAGCCAAGCTGCCTGATGCTTTCATAAGCGGCATTTAACTGGCCTTTACCTCCGTCAATTATTACTAACTGAGGAAGAGATTTTTTTTCATTTTTCAATCTCGTATAACGCCTGTATACAGTCTCCTGCATGCTCGCGAAATCATTAATACCTGCTACTGTTTTTATATTGAATCGTCTGTAATCTTTTTTAGATGCTTTGCCATTTATAAAGCATACCATAGCAGCAACCGGGTAGCTTCCCTGAAAATTAGAATTATCAAAACATTCAATATGAACAGGTAAATTTTTAAGATTTAATATTTTCTGAAGATCTGACAATATGCCTGTCTCAGAATTTTGCGTATGACTGATTAGATGAAGCGATTTTTTCCTTTTATATTCCTGCAATAAATGCTTTGCGTTTAATTGCGACATTTCCAGAAGTTTTTTCTTCTCGCCTTTTTGAGGAACGGTTACTTTTATGTCGCCGGGATGCCATTGTAGGGGGTATGGCAATATTAGTTCTTCTGCCGTGCTATGCAGCCTATGGCGAATATGATGTATAACGATTTCTAGGATTTCTACATCAGACTCATCAACTTTCGCTTCAGCTTCTGTATTGTAAGATTCGATAACCGTTCCGTTGCGTACCATCAAACAGTTTACAAATGCTTTATCCCCCTCTCTCTGAATATAGAATACGTCTGCGTTTTTTATATTGGCGTTTACAACCGTAGATTTTGATTGGTAATTTTCAAGGTATTGTATTTTTTTTTGAAGGATTGCCGCTTTTTCGAAATTTAATGTAACAGCCTGCGCTTTCATCTCTTTTTTTAGAAAACGAACAACTGATTCCAGTCTGCCATTTAACAGATTCTTAATCTGACCAACATTTTCCATGTACGTTGCCTCAGACTGTAAACCTTCGCATGGGGCATTGCAATTGCCGAGCTGGTATTCAAGACATTTCTTGAATTTATTACTTAATATATTTTTTTCAGATAAAACAAGATTGCAGTTTCTGATGGGTAGATTTTGTCTGATAAAATCAATTAACTCTCTTACTTTGCCGGCAGAGCTATAAGGGCCAAGATATTCTGAGCCGTCATTCATTTTTCTTCTTGTTAAGAAAATTCTTGGGAACCGCTCATTTTTTATTACGATGTAAGGATACGTTTTATCATCTTTTAACTCGATATTAAAAACAGGCTGATATTTTTTTATAAGTGTATTTTCAAGAAAAAGAGCATCGGATTCCGTAGGAACAATCGTGAATTCAATTTTATGAATTCGTTTAACCAGTTCTCTGGTCTTTTGATTGAGGGGTTTTCCGCTAAAGTAACTTGAAATTCTGTTCTTTAAATTTTTGGCTTTCCCAACGTATAACAAAACTCCTTTATTGTCATAGTATCTGTAAATGCCCGGTGTTACAGGTATTGAAGGAATGAGTTTATTAAATTCATCTGCTTGCATCCTTGCTTATTGCCAGATTATTTTTTCTGTATATGAACGGTAATCACTTGCAGCCCGGCTATCAACAGAAATAATTTGAAATCCTTTATTGTGATTCCACAATAATTGTTTCTTTATCACGCCGCCGGAATTTTCAAAAAAACCTGTTATATATAAAAGACTGATCTCTTCTTTTAATGGATCCATATACACAACGACCTGATGAATTTTTGCATCTTCATTCTTTGCATCATAAGTTATGTTTACTTTTTTTGTACTTGCGTCAGCAAAAACTTTCTCTTCATATTCCGTTTCCAATAAGGACTGACTAATCTCACTACTTAAAAAAGGGGAAAGCAATTTGTATAATGCATCTTTTTTTATGTATAGAGAGTCCGACTTTCTGTCTTTCATCTCGGTTATTTTTAGGATCCCGTATGGAATGGAGTCAAGTATTTTTAGCTGCCCTTTCATATATCCCACTACATCTATAGCCGGGTACTCGCTGCTGCCATTTTTTTGTTTACAACTCCATAAAAGAATAGCGATAATCAGATAAATTAAACCCTTTTGCATCTTACAAAAGTAAATTAATAAGCCAGAACTTTAACTTCTAAGTTCTGTTAAAACCTATTGTATTTTTTTAACAACGCCTACCTTAAATCCATAATCAATCAAGTGTTCTCTGATGGGGTATTCGCCTATTGTATTGGATAAAGCCTGATAGCGGACCTGAGGGCCGGCTTGCAGGTCAATCATGCCGATATTGGTTTTTACAAAGAGTTCAATTCCTGTTTGAACATTGTATCTTCTGAATAAATTATCAGCGGGTATATAATTTTTAAAGTTGGTGGTTACCATATAGCCGCCTGCATACAAGGAAATGCTTGGTTGTATAGTTCCTGAGATATTAAGGGATAATTTTTCGTTCCCGGCTGCCATAAATTCCATGCCGATAGGTAAGCTTATTTGTAAATTTTCATTCATTAATTTTTTGGGCAATAGGCCTCCGCCATTTCGAATATTAGTGTTGCGTTCAAAACCATTATTCTGAGATAAGGTTACATAGACGAGTTCCGATGTTGTCTTCGACGCATTTATATTGTATCTCGAAAAATTTAGTTGAAGGCCGGTTTTTAAGATCCACCTTTTTGTAATAGGCTTAAGTAATGATACACCCGTTTCCAGTCCGGTAGCAGGGTAATGTGAAACAGAAGATTCAATGCCGGCACCGTTATTTCGGAAATAAGGTCTGTTATCTATATACAAAACACGATAGCTTAATGATGGCGTAAAATAAAACTGTATACTTTTGTTATAGCTTATTTTTTTAATTTTCTCTTTAAGCTTATCCATCAACTTGTAATCTTTATTTACCGATTCGGCTCTTGCTGTAATTTCCGACCCTGTCTTATTGAGTTTTCTTGAATAAAACAATGCACTATTGATTTCCGGCTTTTTAATAGCCGACAGGTAAGAAGTATTTTTTTTCTGAATTGTTTCTTGAACAACAATTTCTTTGACAGGCAGGTCAATATGAGTAATGATTTTTCCTTTGCTATACTCTTTATGCGCAAGTTTACGTTTTGCATTGATTATGTCTTTCTCTCCCTCTCCCTCTCTTGTTATGCTTTTATTATAGGTTTTGGGTGCAGGAAAATTATTCATTTCTTTTAAGGAGAAACATATATTCATAAATACGGATGTCCAAACTAAAATCAATATATATCGGGAATAAGTGATACGATCAGACCTAAGAGAGGCTTGGACATGGGTCCATACTTTTTCAGAGGGATGCATGCGAAACTTGTCCGCTCTCTCTTTTAATTTTTCTTCAAATAGAAAATCCTCTTTCATAAATTCCGTACTTACTATACATTCAATATTATGATCTGAGCATTTGTGGCGCAGGTGTAATAATATTTTTGCTGATCAGTTTCTTTTCTAATATGCTTCTGGCCCGGGTATATTGAGAACGACTTGTGCTTTCTTCAATTTCAAGCATGGAAGCGATTTCTTTATGTGAATAACCTTCGATGGCAAATAGGTTAAGCACTGTTCTGTAACCAATAGGCAAACTGCGAATGCATTCGATGATGTCTCTGTTATATAATCCCGCAGTAGCCTGTTCCTCATTGATCAAATACCCCGAAATTTCGTACACGTCCACATAATCACTGAATTTTTTATATTTCTTAAGATGGTTGATACTGGCATGTACCATTATGCGCCTGATCCATCCTTCAAAAGAACCCTTACCCAGAAATTGATGTATTTGCCGGAAGACTCGGATAAAGCCCTCTTGCAACATATCTTCCGCATCCTCCTTGCTTTTTGCATAACGATAGCATACCGCCATCATTTTGGAGCTGTATTTCTGATACAAAGCTTCCTGCGCAGCAGATTTTTTTTGCAGACAACCTTTTATGATTGCTTCTTCCGTCATTCGAAAATTTAGCAATCTACAAATTAGACAATTTTCGGTGAATTATTGCTGCATATCAAGGTAAATATTGCCAGGCAGACGTGTTAATGACTCATTCTTACTGCAAAAATGAAATTCCTGCCAGCTGCTGAAAATCCTGAAGCGAAATTGCGATAATTACGATCCAGCAAATTTTCGGCGGAGAATTGTATAAGCCATTTTTTGCTGATTTTTAGTGAAGTACGCACATTCAGGGTAAACCACGCCGGCATACCATCGGGCGTTGCGTATTGTGCATTATCCTCTCCGTCAGCATTAAAATCGTCTAGCCTTTTCCATCCATTAAACAGACAAAAAAATTCCCCGCTCCATTTTTCTTTCCGGTACTCTATACTTGATTTTCCAAAAATCGGAGGGATGTGGTCAAGCGGCTTGGATGACACATTTTTTGATACTTTTTTATAAGTACCATCTCCCTGTTTTTCATATATGAGAGAAGGAACAGATGGGTCTGTTGTATATCTCCCCTCTGTATAGCTGATATTTGTGCTGAAGTTGAAAAATTTAAAATGAACTTTTAACGATGCTGATACGCCTGATAAATAAGCCTGATTGGCATTTATATTGGCTAATACCTG
>JBKDRQ010000166.1:0-6508 GCA_046341135.1 Bacteroidota bacterium | reverse complement strand
GGGTAGAACAGGGAACATTATACTACGAACGCTTTGTTCAACACTACCCCTCCGTCAAAGAGCTTGCTGCTGCCCCCGAAAAAAAAGTTATCAAACTATGGGAAGGCCTTGGCTATTATGCCCGCTGTAAAAATCTTCATACAACTGCTAAACTTATTGCCACTGAAAAAAAAGGAATTTTTCCAAACACGTACGAAGAATTGCTTAATCTGAAAGGCATTGGCCCCTATACTGCTGCTGCCATTGCCTCTTTTGCCTATAATATTCCTAAAGCTGTAATAGACGGTAATGTTATTCGTGTTTTATCAAGATTTTTCGGGATTACTGAACCTGTTGATAAAACCAATACAAAAAAAGAGATGGCCATACTGGCGCAAAATTGCCTTGATGTAAAAGATCCTGCATCCTACAACCAGGCGATCATGGATTTTGGAGCCACCATATGTAAACCCGTAAATCCCTTATGTACTGTTTGTGATTTTCAGAAGTTTTGCTATGCCAGCGATCAAGGAGTCGTAAATCATTTGCCTTATTTTGAAAAGAAATTAAAAAAGAAAAGCCGATGGATTGCCTTTTTTATTATTACACATAAAAATAAAATAGCTGTTCATAAAAGATCTACAGGAGATATTTGGGCCGGCCTGTACGACTTCCCCTCTGTTTCTTTTACATCAAAATCTGGATTAGATAATTTCTTAACCAAGCTATCCCCTGATAACATCACTGGTGTTTTTAATATTAAAACAAAAAACATCCGAAATATAACTATCAGCGAATTGAATTATATGCAACAGCTGACACATCAAAAAATCAGCGCAGCAACTATCAGCATAAATATTGATGCTCCTGAAACCATTAGCCCAAACACGAAATGGATCTCAATCAATAAAATTGAAACATACCCCTTTCCTCGTATCATCAGAGATATAATTGAAAGAGAATTAAAGTCATTCTGAAGTAAAAAAGGGAAGGATAATGTGTATTCGTTGGTTAATTAATACATTTGCTTTGAACCACACACATAAATGATTGCAGAAAAAACATATACGATCGCTTATGTACAGCTTGAAATGCTCCATATTGGCACACAAAGCATTTCTTTATTACTCGTCTTATTAATCGCTTTGATATTTCTTGCTTTCATCACAAGCGGATCCCGACTTGCTTTTTTCTCCTTAAAGCAAAAAGATATTAATCTGCTTAAATTAAAAAACGATGAGACATCCAAAAGACTTGTCAGACTTATAGAGCAACCCCGTTTACTTTCATCCACCTTAATCACTGCACAACTGATTTTCTATTTAAGTGTAGTTATTATCAGTAACTATCTGATAGATGCGTCTTCAGGTTTTAATCATCCTATTCCTTTATTAGAAATTCTGATTAAAATTCTTGTCATCTCCTCCTTTATTATACTTTTTTGTGAGATACTGCCAAAAGTTTGGGCGCACCATCATAATATAGCATTTCTGCATTTTGCCGGCTGGTGGATTGATGCGGTAATTATGCAATTATTTAAAGCTCCCTCAGGTTGGATTTTGAATATTACCAATAAGCTTGAAAAAAGAAAATCCAATAAAAGGCATACTATGTTATCGGATGAAGCACTCGATAATGCGATAGACCGGCTTAGCGAAGATGAGGCAAGCAGGGAAGAAAAGGAAATATTAAAAGGAATTCAAAATTTCAGCAATATTACAGTTAGGCAGGTCATGCGTTCGAGGCTTGATGTAAGCGGCATAGACTGGAATACTCCTTTTACCGCCGTATTAGAATTAGTAAAAGAATTACATTACAGCCGATACCCTGTTTTCAAAGGTAACCTGGATGAAATAGCAGGTATTCTGCAGACGAAAGACTTATTGGCACATATTGACGAAAAAGAAGATTTTCACTGGCAGCAACTGATACATACTACTTTTTTTGTTCCTGAACACAAACTTATCGAAGATCTTTTACAGGAGTTTCAAACAAAACGCACACATATTGCCATTGTAGTAGATGAGTTCGGGGGCACCAGCGGAATCGTAACTATGGAAGATATTTTAGAAGAAATCATCGGTGAAATAAAAGACGAATTTGATGAAGAAGAAACACTTAATAAAAAAGTTGATGAATTCAATTATTTGTTTGAAGGAAAAACAATGATTCATGAGGTTTGTAAAATCATGAATCTGCCATTGAATAGCTTTGACAAGCTGAAAGGAGAGAGCGAATCGCTGGGAGGATTAATTTTAGAAATTGCTGAAAGACTTCCCAAAGTTAATGATGTAATCTCCTCCGGCGATTTTACATTTACCATTCTGGATGTAAGTCAGAACAGAATACAAAAAGTTAAGATTACTATTGTTTCAGGATACCCCGTTACCTGACTTTATCGATCTAAATAAATATTTTTTATTATTGATATACTTATAATATGGCTATAAAACTTAAAAGCATATACACTTCCTTTTTAATTTTTTTCTTTTGTTGTTATATTACTGCCTGTAATGAAGTGCCTGTTCCTAAACCAAAGGGATATTTTAAGATCGATCTACCCGAAAAAAAATATACAGCCTTCAATGAGCCCGGTTATCCCTATTCATTTGAGTATCCGGCTTATGGGAAAATCGTAAAAGACAGTACTTTTTTTGATACCACTCCTGATAATCCTTATTGGATTAATATTGATTTCCCGGACTTTAATGCAAAAATTTATTTAAGCTATAAAGTAGTCGGCGGAAGCAATGATTTTAATTTACTTATTCAGGATGCCTTCAAGATGACCGGCAAACACAGTATAAAAGCTACCTATATAGATGAAATTCCTTTTAGTGAAAAGCCTGGCATTAGCGGATTTGTTTTTGATGTGGGTGGTAATGCTGCAACCGGAAAACAATTTTATGCTACCGACAGCAGTCGTCATTTTCTTAGGGGGGCGCTTTATTTTGATGCCACGCCAAATTTTGATTCCATTCAGCCTGCAGAAAAGTTTTTATATCAGGATGTATTACATCTGATTAAGACATTGAGCTGGAAAAATAGATAGTGATATGATAACCCATTCTTCTTATAATCAAATAACATGTCTACGCTAAATATCACAATCATCCAGACCAATCTGTTTTGGGAAGACAAACAAGCCAACCTCCGCCTGATGGATGAAAAACTATCTTCTATCCATGAACCCGGACATATTATTATTTTACCGGAAATGTTTACAACCGGATTCACTATGCATCCATGTGAGCTTGCTGAAAAAATGGATGGCACAACCACAGAGTGGATGAAAAAAAAATCAAAAGAAAAAAAGGCCATAATTACAGGTAGTATCATTGTAGAAGAAAACGATACTGAAGGAGAAAGAAATTACTACAACAGATTACTTTGGACTTTACCCAACGGCCAGATTGGATACTACGACAAGAGGCATTTATTTGCCTATGCCGGAGAGCATGAGCATTACAGACATGGGAACAAAAGAGTTATCTTTTCTGTAAATGGATGGAAAATTCTACCACAAATTTGTTATGATCTGCGCTTCCCTGTCTGGAGCAGACAACAAATGATTAAAGACAACAATGGAAGCACTCCTGAATATGATATGATTATGTATGTTGCCAACTGGCCTGAAAAAAGAAAGCATGCTTGGCGTTCTCTTTTGATTGCGCGTGCAATCGAAAACCAATGTTATGTTGTAGCAGTAAACCGGACAGGCACAGACGGTAATGATATTCAATACAGCGGGAACAGTATGCTTATAGACCCATTAGGTGAGATTATTTTTGAACAGGAAAATCATGATTGCGTAAAAACACTTTCTGTTTCTAAACTAGAACTGGAGGCCTGCAGAGAAAAATTTGCCTTTCTTAGAGATGCGGATACATTTCAGCTTTTTAAGGATTAACTGATTTTGCTTTATTTTGAATATCCTCTTTTATTAGATCTTCTGCTTTGATTACTTTAACATCTTTATTTAACCTTATACTTGCAGCATCAGCTTTTACTTCAACATCCGGCATCACCCCTCTCCCATTATCAGGAAGCAGATGATTATTGATAATTCTGTATAACGGAAGACGAAGTCGTAAATGCGTATGGGGCAATATAACATCAGGAATAAAAATTCCATTATTGCCATATGCAGCTCCGCCTGACTCTTCACCAACAATTACTACATTAGGCAAACCTTTCACTGAAGCAAGAAACATAGATGTAGCAGAAAAAGAAAAACCACCTGTCAGGATATAAACTTTGCCGGTGAAGCCCTTACGATGAGGCTTAAAGTTTTTCCCTGCAAATAACTGAAAGTGATAAAGATGATTATGTTTTTTATTCAATAGTTTCATGGCAATATTTATCCAGAAACGTTTCGTTATACGTCCCTCTGAAGGATCAGGACTTTTTAGTTTTTTAAGAGGAGTAATAACTGAATCAATGTATCTGAACGGCTTTTGATGAATAAGTTTTGCAAGCAGTAATGAACGACTCACCAATCCTCCCCCGTTATTTCTCAAATCTAAGGTCAAATAATCAATATGATTATCTCTTAGTTTTTTAAATTGTCGCCTTATATATTTTTTTGAAATATCATTTGAAAAAGTATTGAGGCGCAGAAATGCAGTATTGTTGACGGTATCCATCAGAAAACTTCTGACCATTTCTTTTTTAACAAGTTTCCCCGGTGGTTTTATCTTTTTTGCACTACGGAAAGACATTACAAGTTTGGCTGTATCAGAAAGCCTATTGTAATAAGTTCTTTTTACCGTATTTATTTTGCCTGAGCTATCAGTAAACTTTATGTAATAAACAGAATCATATGGAAATCTGCTATTATAAAATCTGCCAAAATTATTCGTAAGCAACTGATGACTAAAATTTTTTGAATATCCGTCGACAGGAACCAGCGGAAACAGACTATCGATTATATTTTTTGACGATCTGCCATTGATATCATGTATGACTGTCCCCCTTGTAATAAGAGAATCCCGGGCATTAAAATTTGTTACTACCACCAAAGTAGAGTCATCTGTAATTTTCACACCTAACGGGAATCCGGAAGCTGGCTTCCAGGTTAAATACCTGCTGTATGTTTTAGAGTGGCGTACGGAAGTATGGCCACAATGAAGAACAGACACAGCCTCGTTTATTATATTTCTAATAGACGGCTCTGTCATTGAATCCTTTACAGATAATCTTGCTTTCTCAAAAGCTTTTGCAATAGAAATACTATCAGCGTACCAATATAGTGAAGGATGATATTTTTTAAGGAGGCGCTCTGCCGATTGAATATCTTCTAATACAACGTGGGCCGGATATTTTTTATCAGGAGAGAAATGAGCAAACTTACCCCATCCACATCCTGTTAAGATGAAGAGCAGGTTAAGCAAAGCGATATAATAATTTGTTGAAAAATTCATTTGCTGAACGCATTCCATCCCTGAGCGGTTAGCGGATATGTATTACCCCCTTTGGTAAGGATATGTGCTCCTTTTTCCTGATTAGTAACATACCCTATAACACTGATTCCAGTTATATCTTTGATTTTGTCGTAATCGGTCTGCGTTATGGTAAATAATAACTCATAATCTTCCCCTCCACTCAAAGCACAGGCGGTAGGATCAATTTCGAGTTTATAGGCAAAATCACGTGCATCATCATGTACCGGAATTTTCTCTTCATAAATTACTGCACCCACATTACTTTGTTTACAAATATGTAAAATCTCGCTGCTTAACCCATCACTGATGTCCATCATAGCAGTAGGCTTTATCTCGTTTTCTTTAAGAAATTCTATGATATCTTTTCTTGCCTCAGGACGAATAAGTCTGCCTAGAATATATGATCTGTTTTCCAGATCAGGCTGCACTTCCGGCGATTCCATAAAAATCTTCTTCTCTCGTTCAAATAAAAGCAAACCTAGATAAGCACCCCCAAGATCACCACTCACACAAATCAGATCGCCGTTGTTTGCTGTACTTCTTTTAACATATTCATCAGGCGACACTTCTCCAATGGCCGTTATACTAATTACCAGTCCTGAATTTGAGGAAGTAGTATCTCCGCCTATTAAATCTACTCCATATTTCTCACAGGCAGTATATATGCCTTCATATAATTCATCGACAGCCTCAATGCTAAAACGATTGCTGAGCGCAATACTTACAACTATTTGAGTAGGTGTAGCATTCATGGCATAGATATCACTCAAATTCACCACAACAGCTTTATATCCTAAATGCTTCAGAGGCGTATACATAAGATCAAAATGGATGCCTTCCATCAGCATATCTGTGGCAATCACGGTTTGTTTACCAAAATGATCTATGACGGCACCATCATCACCAACCCCGAGTATGGTGGACGCATTTTGAATTTCAATATTTTTGGTCAGATGATCAATAAGGCCAAATTCTCCCAACGATGATATTTCTGTTCTTGTTTCTGACATGATAATTTTATATAAAAATAATTATTGATTGGGATGTATCCATTTAAGTAGTTCCGCATGAATATGTCCGTTGGT
>JBKDRQ010000165.1:0-3083 GCA_046341135.1 Bacteroidota bacterium | reverse complement strand
TCATTATCGAGCAATCCTTCTATTACGATCGGTCGCTTAGGACATACCAATGCCGGTCAGCGCTTTAGCTCGCATGGTATTATCAGAAGAGATAATGAATCAGGCGATTGGAATGTAGCCGGTGTATGGGTAGATAATGGAAATACACTTGTTTCTCCTACAAATACCGGAAATGTGGCTTTAACACAAGCAGGTTTGACAGCCTTCGGCGAGATAGCAGTTGCAAAAGGTACCGGACAATCGGCACTTGGTCTTTGGATTGGTGCTGTAAACGGATCTGCTGAGAATTCAGCTAACTGGGGTTGTAATACGGTTCCAACATCAGCATTAGATGTTGTTATCCCTAAGAATGTAAGTTATCAGCCAACTATCCTCAGTTCAGACCTGGATTGTAAAACATTAACGATTCAGACCGGTGCAATCTTGCGTATCGCAGGTGATAGAACAATTAGCATTGCAGATGGCGGATACTTCACCAATAATGGAACCTTCCAGGTGGTTAACAGTGTAGGAACGGTTGTCTTTGCGGGTGTCGGTACAGTAAATGGTACATCTGCAACTACCTTCCACGATCTCGTATTGAATGGAGCAACCACTTTTGCAACAGTGCCTACTGTACATGATATTTTACAAATGAATACAGGAGCAAGTGTTACAGCTTCTCCGAATTATTCAAGCGGCGCAATACTTGTCTACAATAGTAGCAATGCTACAAATACAGGATTAGAATGGACAGGTAATGGTACAGCGGTAGCAGCCGGTGCGCCTGCTAACATTACAGTACAGAATAGCGGTACATTAACACTGAGCGGAAATCGTTCTGTAACAGGTACATTTACCCTTACATCCGGCACTGTTAATGTAGGAGAACACACCTTGTCGCTTTATGATAACGTAACTGTTGGAGGAGGTGCATTTACATCCGGAGCAACCGGTACTGTGCTCTATGCAAAAGCCGGTAATAATCAGAATGTTGCTGCTGGTAATTATGGCAACTTAACCCTGAGCTCTTTCAGGAAAGTACTTGCTTCTTCAGGCACCATCGCCATTGCCGGTACATTTACACCAGGAACAGGTAACCACACAACTACCGGAAGTACGATTGAGTTCAACGGATCCGGTGCGCAAACTATTCCTGCTTTCAACTATAATAATCTGACCGTGAGCGGTAGCAATACCAAAACAGCTGGTGCTGCACTTGAAATTCCGGGCAATCTGGTTATCAATGGTACGTTTAATGCCGGTGCTTACAGTCATCTTGTAAGCGGTAACTGGATCAACAACGGAACATTTACTCATGGCGGTGGTACGATACAGTTTGATGGTACCACAATCATCAGCGGCTCATCTGAGAATACATTTAATAATGTGTTGATTACAGAAGAGTTAACAGCTCCCAATGCCAATATGAATGTGGTGGGTAACTGGACAGTGAATGATGGAGCATTTACACCTGGCAGCGGTACAGTAACATTTAACAATACACAAGCTCCGCAGTCAATTAGCGGTACAGCATCAGCTTTCAGTTTCAACAACTTAACTGTTGCGAATACAGGGCAGACGATTACTTTACAAGGTTCACCGATTGCACGCAAATCCTTGAATGTTGCCGGTAATCTGGCGCTGAACAGCGGAACATTCTCGACCATCTTCACAGATGTGAATATGACCGGTGGTAACTGGACCAATAACGGAGCAACCTTTACTTCCGGTGGTTCTAAAGTGATCTTTAATGGTACAAACGGTAATCAGGCGATCAATGGAACGGCGGCAACACAGACCTTTGCCCGTCTGGAAATGAACAAGCCAGGAAGTACATTGAGTCTGGGTGGAAGCACAACGCGTTTGAGTGTGACCGATACATTTGCGTTGGTTGCAGGTATGTATGATGCCGGTACAACGGATTCATTGAAAATAGGCAATAACTGGGTAATTACAGGAGGAAGCTTCACGCCGGGTGTATCTACGGTTGCCTTTGATGGTGAAGTAGCTCAGGTTGTTCCTGCTCAGACATATCATAAACTATCTATCATAGGTGCAGGTACTAAATCTGCCAATGGTAATGTTACAATTAATGATGAATTGAATATCAGTAACGGTAAAGAGCTCGATATGGATACTTATCAGCTTAATGATGGAGGTAATCTGAATACAACCGGTAGCGGTACACTTCGTACCAAAAATACCGGAGAGACCCCATTACCCAATGGTAAAACATGGAGCTTCGCAGTCGCTTTTGAAGGCGCGGCTGAGCAGACTCTGAGCAATGGTACGTATAATGGAGGCGTTACCATCAACAACAATAGCAATGGTGCTAAGATGAACGGAAATGTAACCGCAGCATCTGTTACATTAAGTTCAGGTGATCTAGCTATACAGTCTAACACGCTGACGTTGAACGGTTCATTTAGTGGTTCTTCAGATAATGCTTTACGTGGATCGGCTACATCTAACCTAACGGTAGGTAATGGTGCAGCGGCAGGAATCCTGTACTTCCGCAATAGTGGTACGAACAATTTCATCAAGGATCTGCGCTTTATGAGCACAGCATCTGCTACCCTCGGTAATCGTCTGAATGTAACAGCCGGTGCAGCCGCAGGTAAGGTGAAAGTAGAAGCGAATTCATCGCTGGCAAGTAACGGTAATCTGGTATTGAAATCTGATACCCTGGGTACTGCCTTTGTGGATGAGATCGCCAATTGTACTACCTGTACACCGATCACTGGTGAGGTAGAAGTGGAAAGAGCCATGCCCAACAGACGTACATGGAGATTAGTAACGATACCTGTAACAGGTAACTATACCCTTCGTCAGCAACTGACTCGTCAGGGTCCGGGTGCAGCGGTAGAGTATCCTGCTCCTTATTGTAACGGTTCGGCAGCACCTGCTGCAAGCGGATACGGTACCATGATCACCGCGCATAGTATGAGCTCTTGTACCAATGCAGCAGCGGTAGGTGCGGATTTGATCACCACCGGAGGACTTTCATCTGTTCGCAGATATACACATCTCAATAACACAGGAAGCTGGGCAAGTAATAACACAACCAATGTTATCAATTTCAGTGCGGTGCCCGATCAGGA
>JBKDRQ010000164.1:0-2838 GCA_046341135.1 Bacteroidota bacterium | reverse complement strand
CATAGAACCTACAACTAACCCAACGCCTGCTCCCAGTCTTTCATCAAATCATCTATATGTTCAATACCCACCGATATGCGTAACAAATTGTCAGGAGTTTTTGAGTTTACCCCTTCGATGGATTTTCGATGTTCAACGAGACTTTCTACGCCTCCCAGGCTGGTAGCATGTTTGAAATATTTGAGTTTGCCTGCGATATTCAGTGCTTTTTGCTGATCACCTTGGGTGAGGATAGAGATCATTCCGCCATATCCCCCTTTCATTTGTTTTTGTGCTATGTTATGTTGCGGATGGGAAGGTAAGCCCGGATAAAATACTTTTTCAATAGCAGGATGTTGTTCGAGGTATTGTGCGAGTTGCAATGCATTATTTGAATGAATGGGCATACGAGCGGGGAAAGTGTTCAGGCTTCTGCAGAGCATCCAGCAATCATGCGGAGAGGGGACTGCGCCACCTAAGCGCTGGATGTCTCGTATGAGCTGATATCGTTCATTCTTTTCTTTAAATACCAGTGCACCACCAATGAGATCACAATGACCGCCTAGATATTTAGTAGTGGAATGAAGTACAATATCAGTACCCAACAGGATGGGTTGGGTGTAGTATGGTGTAGGCCAGGTGTTATCTGCCACGGTGATACAATGATGCTCTTTTGCAATTGCCGTGATGGCAGCTATATCCGTAATTTTTAACAAGGGATTGGATGGCGTTTCCATCCAGATCAGTTTGGTTTCTTTTTTAAGGTGGGTGATAATGTTTTCGGGGTTAGTCATGTCGACAGCAGTGTAACTGATGCCGAGTCGGGAGAAGACAACATCCAATAGTTGCTTAACAGCAAAATATGTATCATCGGGCATGATGATATGATCACCGCTTTGCAGACTTTGAAAGATGGCATTGGCAGCGGCCATACCTGAAGCGAAGCTGATACATGCGGCACCTTTTTCCATATCTGCTAATTTCTCTTCGAGGATATGTCGGTTGGGGTTATCGTAGCGGCCATAAATATAACCTCCGGGGAAATCCGTTCCTGATGGACCTCTTTCGAAAGTGGTAGACATATAGAGAGGCGTGATGACTGATCTTTCGGGAGTAGTAAGATCATGGGGCGAAAGATCTTTTGCCCTTACATCATGGATGAGGCGGGTTGATAGATTCATAATACAAGGTAGGATATTTTAAGAAGGGGCAAAAAATTTTTCGCCACTGTGTAGGTATGTCCAAATTAGAGTGCCGAATATTATTTCATCCGAACATTTGTCTGTTTTTTTCGTTTTTGTTTTATGTCAAAGTCTACTATTAGCATCTGCTGGTTCAGAAGAGATTTACGATTAAATGATCAGCACGCTTTTTATGATGCATTAAGAGGAGCGCATCCCGTATTGCCGCTTTTCATATTCGACAAATCCATTCTCGATAAGCTGGAGGATAAAGCCGACCGCAGGGTGCAGTTTATTCATGAAGCCGTCTGCAATATGGATCATACATTGCAAAAACTGGGAAGTGGCTTTTATGTGCATTATGGATTTCCATTGGAAGCATTTGAAAAATTGAGTAATGAATTCAATATCGCTGCTGTCTATACGAATCACGATTATGAACCCTATGCACTGGAACGCGATAGTGCTGTTGAACAATTCATGAACAATAAAGGCATTGCCTTTCATCATTATAAAGATCAGGTCGTATTCGAAAAAGAGGAAGTAATGAAAGATGACGGAACGCCTTACACCGTCTTTACGCCCTACAGTAAAAAATGGAAATTAAAGCTGGTTGAGCAAGGTATTCCTTCTTTTCCATCTGAAAAATCTTTATCCAATCTATTCAAACATCAACCTTATGATATTCCAGCGTTAGCAGCGATGGGTTTCGAAAAAACGGATGCCGTCTACCCGGAAAAAAATTTAGATCATGGGGTTGTAAAAAAATATGCAGATCAGAGAGATTATCCTTCTGTTCCGGGTACCAGCAGAATGAGTGTGCATCTTCGTTTTGGTACAGTCAGTATCCGCGACCTGGTCAGGCAATCCAAAGATTTGAGTGAGAAATTTTTGAACGAACTGATCTGGCGTGATTTTTATCATATGATTCTCTGGCATTTTCCGCATGTGGGCAAAGGGCTGGCTTTCAAAAGAGAATATGATCATATTCAATGGCGGCATGATGAAAAAGAATTTGCTAAGTGGTGTAAAGGAGAAACCGGATATCCGATTGTAGATGCAGGCATGCGAGAGTTGAATGCAACCGGTTATATGCATAATCGCGTGCGTATGATTGTGGCTTCTTTTTTAACCAAGCATCTCTTAATCGACTGGCGCTGGGGTGAAGCCTATTTTGCAGAGAAGCTACTCGATTTTGATTTAGCCGCTAATAATGGCGGATGGCAATGGGCAGCTGGTAGTGGTTGTGACGCAGCTCCTTATTTTCGCATCTTTAATCCTTATTTACAGACGAAAAAATTTGATGAGCATCTCAGTTATATCCGCAAATGGGTGCCGGAATTTGAAAGCTTCGATTATCCAAAACCGGTAGTAGATCATGAGTTTGCACGGAAGCGTTGTTTGGAAGTGTACTCAGCAGGACTTAAAAGAGTGGTGGAGTGAAAATTATTGTCAGTTGTCAGTTGTCGGTGTAATCCTTCCGCAAACGGTCAACTGATAACCGTCAACCAAAAATCTTCTCTATTGCCTTCCTCCCTTCTTCCCCCATCGATAAACTATAATCATTTACATAAAGATCAATATGCTGCCTCATCACAGCCTCGCTCATTTCCTGTGCATGCGCTTTCACAAATTCAGGTAGCGAAGGATCGTGTTGTCTGGCATAGAGAAGACTGTT
>JBKDRQ010000163.1:0-4913 GCA_046341135.1 Bacteroidota bacterium | reverse complement strand
AGCAGAGAATATCAAAATCATTAAGGCCGCACAGATTGCCTACGAGGAAGGCATTGCATATCCCATCTTATTGGGAGATCCGGATGTCATCAGAGAAAAAGCAGAAGCGAATGGTCTTGACCTGGATGACATCCCCATTTTGGACCCAAAGTGTGATGAGTTAGAGGAAAAGAGGGAAGCATATGGTCAACTCCTTTATGAAAAAAGACAACGCAAAGGATTGAATCGATATGAAGCCATCAAACTGATGAAGGAGCGCACGCACTTCGGTTGTATGATGGTAGAAAATGGTGAAGCAGATTCTATGATCAGCGGTCTTACACGTAAGTATGCTGACACCATTCGGCCGGCATTGGAAATTATTGGGTCTGATCCGAGCGTAAACAAAATTGCCGGCATGTATATTATGCTCACCAAAAAAGGACCGCTCTTTTTGGCAGATGCTACGATTAATTTTAACCCAACGGCAGAGGAGCTGGCTGATATCACCCAGCTGGTAGCCAAAGAAGTACGTTCCTTCGGTATCAGACCAAGAGTGGCCATGCTCAGTTATTCCAATTTTGGCAGCAGTAATTCTGCGGAGGCAAGGCTGATGGCAAAAGCAAGAGACATTGTAAAAGCAAGAGAACCTAAGCTGATTTGTGATGGAGAGATTCAGCCCATTGTTGCCTTCAATAAAGAAATCCTCAAGGAAAATTATCCTTTCAGCGAATTAGTGGATGGAGAACCGAATATTCTCATTTTCCCTAATCTCGCCAGCGGCAATATTGCCTATAATTTATTGCAGGAAGTAGGAGAAGCAGATGCGATTGGACCTGTATTATTAGGTTTAAATAAACCCGTGCATGTATTACAATTGGGCAGCTCCGTAAGATCCATACTCAATATGGTGCTGATTGCTGTTGTGGAAGCACAAATGAAAAGTAATTCAGAAACAGTGAAAACAAAAGGAGGCAAACCCTTCTGGCAGAAATTCAGCAAACCCAAAACGTCCTCTACCTCGAATACTTAGAGAGGAATATGTAATTTTATAATCAAAGCAAAGGTATATTTGCTGATATACACGTATGAATTTTTTTACGCATCTGGGAAGATATCTGTTAATGTTGCGGGGGATGATTTCAAAACCCGAAAACTGGCGATTGTACTGGAAGGAATTGATGCATCAGTGTAATGAGATTGGTATAAGATCCATTACGATTGTGGTGATTATTTCTATCTTTCTCGGTGCCGTTACCACCGTACAAACAGCTTATCAGTTGGTGACTCCGTTTATTCCGAAAACAATTATTGCCGTAATTGTTCGCGACAATATTATTCTTGAATTAGCGCCTACACTTACCTGTGTGGTATTAGCGGGTGTAGTGGGTTCACGGATTGCCTCTGAATTAGGAAATATGCGTATTTCTGAACAAATTGATGCATTAAGAATGATGGGAATTAATACAAAAGCGTATTTGATTCTCCCTAAAATTATTGCCGCATTAATTGTTGTCCCATGTCTTGTTGTGTTAGCAGCTGTTCTTGGGATTTGGGGAGGCAAAGTAGCCGGTGAGCTTTCGGGTATACTTTCTCCAGTAACCTATAATCAGGGATTGCTGGAAAATTTTATTCCATATAATGTGTTCTTTGCGTTAAGCAAAACTTATACCTATGCTTTTATTATTTCCAGCATTCCTTCCTATTATGGTTATCATGTAGAAGGAGGAGCGCTGGAAATCGGAAGGGCCGGCACTAAATCAGTAATTGTTAGCTGTGTGCTCATTTTATTAGCCGATTATGTACTGGCAGCATTACTTTTATAATCTATGATTGAATTACAACATATCAGCAAGGGCTTTAGCGGCAAATCAGTCATTAAAGATGTATCTGTAAAATTTGAAGCCGGCAAATGTAATCTCATCATTGGCGCGAGCGGAAGTGGAAAAACAGTATTAATGAAATGCATTGTGGGCTTGTTTCAGCCGGAAGAGGGAGAGATCCTTTATGACGGTCAGAATTTTACCAAAATGCAAGAGGAGAAAAGAAAAGAGTTACGTCAGCAAATAGGCATGTTGTTTCAGGGCTCAGCCTTATTCGATTCGATGACGGTATTACAGAATGTTATGTTCCCGCTGGATATGTTTGCCAAAATGAATGCCAAACAAAAACTTGACCGCGCTATGGAAGTGCTGGAAAGAGTAAACCTCCAGGAAGCAACAAAAAAATATCCGGCAGAAATCAGTGGGGGAATGAAAAAAAGAGTGGGCATCGCCCGTGCGATTGTACTGAATCCAAAATATTTGTTTTGCGATGAACCCAACTCCGGTTTGGATCCTAAAACATCTTTGGTGATTGACAAACTCATCAAAGAAATTACGAAAGAGTATAAAATGACCACCATCATCAATACTCACGACATGAACAGTGTGATGGAAATCGGAGAGAAAATTGTTTTCATGCATCAGGGAGGAAAAGAATGGGAAGGCACGAATCAGGATATTATTTTCAGTAAGAATGAAGAGCTTAATCATTTCATCTTCGCCTCCGAATTCTTAAAAGATGCAAAAGATATGCGCATGCTCGAACTTAAAGGAAAAATTGACAACAATCGGGACATGGAGGATCTGTTGAAATAGCCTGATTACAACTTAGTTTTTCGGTAGATAAATTTATTTTATTAAAGCCAGATACATTAGCCTTTAATCAGTGCGCACCTCGAAATGTTATTCCACCTAACAATATTGATTAAGCCATAACATTGTTGGCCTCAACCGAAATTCCGGATGCTGTTTCCATAGCTTTTTTACGCAGCAAATCAATATTTGTATTCTTTTCATCGTATACCAATGCCACGGCCATTCTTCTGTAAGGACGGGTAGATGGTTTCCCGAAAATACGCACATCGGTATTTTGCTGCGCCAGGGCATTTTGCAATCCACAAATTTGAAAATGATGCGAAGTGTGTTGTGCCAGCACTACTGCACTCGCTCCTGCACGTTCCAGATGAATCTCAGGAATCGGCAAACCCAAAATAGCACGGGCGTGTAATTCGAATTCACTTAGGTTTTGCGTACCTGCAAGCGTAACCATACCCGTATCATGGGGACGTGGACTTAATTCAGAAAAATAGACTCCTTTATCAGTAAGAAAAAATTCAACACCCCATATACCCGCACCAGATAAGGATTCGGTAACTTTTTTCGCCATCATACACGCATCTTCATAATCTTGCCGGCCTATCGCCACCGGCTGCCAGCTTTCCTGATAATCTCCCCTTTCCTGTCGGTGACCGATAGGTGGACAAAACAAGGTGGGCGCATTTTTCTGGGTAACCGTTAGCAGTGTAATCTCTGTATGAAAAGATATAAATTCTTCTATAATCACTTCTCTGATATCTCCACGTGAATTATTGATCGCATAATCCCATACTTCCTGCATGGCAGCTGCCTCTCTTAATACAGATTGTCCTTTACCACTGGATGACATCAGCGGCTTAACCACGCAAGGATATCCGATTTCTTTCACCGCATCGGTGAATTGCACAAAATCTGTTGCATAAAAATACTTGGCCGTTCGAAGTCCCAGTTCTTTTGCTGCAAGGTCACGAATTAATTTTCGGTTCATGGTGAAATTTGCAGCACGCGCACTAGGAACTACCTGTATATGTTTTTTTTCATATTCATAAAATCGTTCAGTTCGGATTGCCTCAATTTCCGGAACGATAAGATCAGGCTGATGTTTATCTACAATTATATCCAGTGCATTTCCATCCAGCATATCAATCACTTCAAAGCCGTCTGCCACCTGCATCGCAGGTGCACCTGCGTAATTATCAACAGCAATAACTGTTTGCCCGAGTCTTTTCAGTGCAATAACCAGTTCTTTACCCAGCTCACCGCTACCTAATAATAATAATTTTTTATGCATATACAGTTAGTTTAAGAATGTGTCAATGGTACAAAACAGATTGAATATGTTCAGGAAAATGAATTGTATTTTGTTATTACAGATAATTATTAAAGGTATAGTTTATCTTCGAATCATGAAAAAACCCTTTGTGCGGTTACATATTATTTTTATTATGCTGCTTTGCAACAAGGTTATAAGCTTGGCAGCAAATCACTCAGCCAAAGGATCTTTTTACTCTCTGCTTTTTTATGCTGACAGTATTCCAGAAGACACATTTCATATATATCCCATTCAGGATCTGGAGATTCCTAAAATACAATCCGGAGATACGATTATAAGACATACAGGATTTACGTTGTTATATAATGAAAAACATGAGCAGGCATCCTGGGTTGCCTATGAGCTTACTAAAGAAGAGACTAATAGCATGTATAGACGAACAAATAAGTTTCGTACAGATCCAAAAGTAAAAACAGGTACGGCAAGAGATTCGGACTATAAAGCATCCGGATACGATAGAGGTCATCTTGCACCCGCAGCTGATATGGGTTGCTCTCAGATAACGATGGCTGAAAGTTTTTATTTTAGCAATATCAGCCCTCAGGTTCCTGAATTTAATCGTGGTATCTGGAAGCAAGTGGAAGAGAAAGTAAGAGATTGGGCAATTCATAATGATGGTGTTTATATTGTTACAGGCCCTGTATTAAGGGATAGCCTTCCCACCATCTCTACCATTCATTTATCAGTACCTGAATATTATTACAAGGTTATTCTTGACTATCGTAAACCCGACATAAAAGGAATTGGTTTTATTATACCCAATAAAGGATCTGCATTACCAATGATGAACTATGCTGTAAGTATTGACAGCGTAGAAAAAATTACAGGAATTGATTTTTTCCCACTGCTTCCTGATATACAGGAGAAATGGATTGAAGAAAAAGTATGTATATCATGTTGGGGAATCAGTATTCACGCAGATCATCATTAATACCCGATCAAAATTCAAAATTTATCTCACT
>JBKDRQ010000162.1:0-3679 GCA_046341135.1 Bacteroidota bacterium | reverse complement strand
TTATTAAACGCTACTGTGCCTGATACGGTAGCCGATCCTGCAAAACGGACCGTACCGCTGCCTCGCGTGAAGGTAGCATTGTTCGTCAGCGTCCCTCCATTTGCAATGGTGAGTGTACCTCCGGAAGTCATTACAATAGACCCATTATTAGTAATAGTTGTTGCCGTAAGCGCACCACTTGCACCAAAAGTGATTCCGTCAGATGCATTGATCGTAACAGCTGAAGGTGCATTAGAAACGGAAGCATTTACGGTTATTAAATGATCAACAGTTACATTAACCCCTGCAGGCGGCACCGCACCTCCCAGCCAGGTAGCTCCCGTATTCCAATCGCCTGTTTGAGTGGTGATATAACCCCCAATGGTAAAATTAGTAGCAGAAGAAACTGTCCCACCAAGTGCTACAATAGTAACTACTCCTGTAGTGGCACCTGCTCCTACAACAGCAGTTATTTGAGTAGTACTATTTACCGTATAACTTGCTGCAGCTGCTCCGCCAATAGAAACAGAAGTGATAAACGCAAAATTCGTTCCTGTAATCGTAACCGTTGTTCCCACAAATCCGGAAGTAGGCGTAAATGATGTAATCGTGGGAGTTAGTGGTTTAGGGACAAGTTCTCCTGTCCCTAATAGTACTGCTCCAGCTGTAAACCCATTAAAAGTAATTTTAGATAACTGTGTGGAAGTCAACCCATTTTCATTAGCTCCGACATATATTTTTGGCCCGGTTCCAGTCAAACCAACAGAGCCAGTCCAGTTATTGATCGTAACCGTAGTAGCATTCCATGTCTGATCATCTGAAGCTTTAAAGTAATAAGCATTGGTTCCTGAAGCTCCTAAGTTAATTGTCGTATTCGCATCGATATCCAGCTTACCGGCAGATCCTGCACTAGTTGTAGCAGTCCCTAAATTAAACAAACCCAGATTAATAGTTTTTGTACCTGTACCATCAATATTAATTATTCCTGCTGAAGCACCAACAGGTAAAGCATTCGCAACACCTAGAGTGAGTGTGTTAGCCGTTACATACGTCTTGCCAGTATAGGTATTGGCTCCGCTTAAAACTACCGTACCTTCACCTTCTATATCTAACTGGGTTGCAACTCCCGAAATAATACCGGTAAAAGAAGTAGTTGAACCTGTATTTAATGCCGAAAGCGTTAAAAAACTAGAAGCTGTAGAAATTATATTTCCGGAAAAAGTATTCGTGCCCGAAGTATTTAATCCACCTAAAACCCTTGTTGAGTAATTTCCATTATTAATGGTTAGGTTATTTGAAAAAATTGTGCCTCCTGTAGAGTTTGAAAGCCAAAGTTTGGCAATATTTGATGTTTGGGCTCCATTACCCACAAAAATAGAACTACCTGAGGCAATACTACCCCCACTACCAATCCAAAGTTCTCCCTGATCAATCTCTGTATTTCCTGTATATGTATTTTCAGCAGTTAATATAAGATTGTTGGTACCCGATTTTATTAATTTACCTGTTCCGCTAATTATACCCGAAACGGTGGTGTGATTTCCTGAACCTCCGAAAGTAATGTTGTTTGCTCCAAGACCTATTGTCCCTGAAATTGTTAAAGATCCGGATCCGCCTGTATTAGTTGAGTTGATCGTTGATGAAGAGCCTAGTGTAATATTCCCTGGCCATGTATTGGCGCCACCTGAATTGAGCAAAGCGCCGGTACCCGATTGACCTGTTCCATTTAAGGACAAAGCGTAAGTATTATAAGAAGTGCCAGTTGCACTATATAGAGACAAAGTTCCTCCGCTGGTAACCGTAGTTCCGGAAGTTGAACCTAATGCAGATGCATTTTGTAATTCCAAACGGCCGTTTGAGTTAACAGTAGTTGACCCGGAATAATTATTTCCTCCAGAAAAAATTACAATATTGCCTGAACCACCTGACAATACTTTATTGACCAGTGTGCCACTTGTTGCGTTTGTATTCATCCCATCTGATATGATTCCAGAAATATTTCTTGAACCGGAAGACATATCATATCCAAATCGTAACCCGGTACCCGCCTCGTGACCTATATTACTTAAAGAGCCATTCTTCCAGAATGAATTTGCGTTTGCATCACCATAAGTATAAATGGCAAAGCTGGAAATTGGCCCAGTTGCGCCGAATGATAAATCGTAATAAGTTTCTGAACCGATAGTCGCATTAAATGTGTTGGATGAAGTGATCTCAAGTGAAAAAGTTCTGTCAGCATTTGCCCCAGAGCTACTCGTAGCAACAACAGTTGATCCACTGTATACCTTCCAATTGCCCGTATTATCTAATTGAAAACGCGCAACTGTATTGGCATCAGTCGCACTGAAAAAATTTGTATAAGTTGTACTTGCTCTGAAAGAAATACCAATATACCCTCCGAGAGAAGGATTAGTTGCAACGAACCCTGTTATCGTAAACCTATCTCCTACCCTTAATGTTCTGGCGGTTCCGGTATTACCATTACCTGTTGTATTAAAAGTTTGAAAAGCTGCTGCTCCGGGAGTATTGCCAAAAGAACCATTATTTGCGTACTGAGCCATTTCTGTTGCACCATTATTATAAGTGCCTGAAAAGGGAGGGCTGAAATTCTTTTCAGTCTGCAGCGAATTAAAATTGCCCGTCTGCATAGTATACGTCACAGTCGTCTGCCCCCACCCTTTAAGAATTAAAGCAAAGAGCAAGATCACAGATAATAAAAATCTTTGTAAAAAGTTTCGGATAAGCACGTGATTTATGGACATTCAAATCGATTATTAACTTTTAATTTTAGATATTCTCTCATTTTTCAACAGCGAAAAAAAAAGAAAGATTAATCGTCTTCAATGGGATTGGAAATAAAGCTGCTAAAAATACTACGCAAATCTCACATATACAAGAGCAAGCACCCTAATTATCAGACAATTATAGTCATATAATCGCTTACGGATGTTAGTTGTTTAAGTTAATGTTGGCGGTTATCTGTTATGGGTTGTCCATTGTGGGCTCAAAGGCTTTATTTTTGCACTCCATGTGGACGCTCTGCAAAAAAGAAATCAGTCAGTTTTTCAGTAACCTTACCGGCTATCTGGCCATTTTGTTGTTTTTGCTGCTGAACGGATTGTTCTTGTTTTTCTTTTCCAGCTTCAACATTCTGGATTTCGGCTATGCAAGTCTGGAAAATTTCTTCACCCTCGCTCCTTATGTATTATTGGTTTTAATTCCGGCCACCACCATGCGCCTGCTGCCGGAGGAATGGAAAGCGGGCACAATGGAAACCCTGCTCACACGTCCGCTTACAACCCGCTCCATCATCATTGGAAAATATGTAGCGGCTCTTGTTGTCATCTTACTGGCACTCGTGCCAACCATCACCTACCCTATATGTCTGCAATACCTGTCTGCAGAAAATCATTCGCTCGACTGGGGTGCTACCTCAGGAGCCTATATCGGATTGCTTTTTTTATGCGGAAGCTTCGCTGCCATCAGTCTCTGCATCAGCAGCTTTACCCAAAATGCCATCGTGGCTTTTCTCACAGGTGCTTTTGCCTGCTTCATCGCATACAAAGGTTTTGACGCCATCAGTCAACTCGAAATATTCAGAGGAAAGGGAGATTTTTTGCTAATGCAAATGGGTATGGAATATCATTTCCGATCCATCGCAAGAGGCGTAATTGACAGCAGAGACCTGATATATTTTATC
>JBKDRQ010000161.1:0-5580 GCA_046341135.1 Bacteroidota bacterium | reverse complement strand
GTAATGATTCATGTGTGCCTGTTTCCACAATTTCGCCGGCTTCCAGTACATAAATACAATCTGCATGCATGATGGTACTCAAACGATGGGCGATCATAATGGTGATCTGTTCTTTTGTTTCGCTGACAGAGCGTATCGTATTACTTATTTCTTCTTCTGTAATGGAATCCAAGGCAGAAGTGGCTTCATCAAAAATCATCAAATGAGGATGACGTAAAAGAGCGCGTGCTATGGATAAGCGCTGACGCTCACCGCCGCTGAGTTTCAATCCCCCTTCCCCAATCAATGTGTCTAATCCTTTTTCATTTAATAATGATTCATGTGTTCCGGTTTCCACAATTTCTCCTGCCTCCAGAACATAAATACAATCTGCATGCATGATGGTACTCAAGCGATGGGCAATCATGATGGTGATCTGTTCTTTTGTTTCACTGACAGAGCGGATGGTATTGCTGATTTCTTCTTCTGTAATGGAGTCCAATGCAGAAGTGGCTTCATCAAAAATCATGAGATGCGGATGTCTTAATAAGGCTCGTGCGATGGATAAGCGTTGTCTTTCTCCTCCACTGAGTTTTAATCCGCCTTCACCAATTAATGTATCCAGGCCTTTTTCTGCCCTATCTAGCAAACGCTGACAACTGGCTTTATGCAATACTTCAATCAGCTCATCACCGGTTGCTTCAGGCTTAACGAATAATAAATTTTCTTTGATGGTGCCGCTGAACAATTGCGTATCCTGCGTAACAAATCCAATCTGATTGCGCAGGTCATCGAAATTGATGGATTTTTCATCGAGGCCATTGTATAAGATTGTTCCTTCATTCGGACGATACAATCCTACCAGCAATTTCATCAATGTAGTTTTACCGGAACCTGATGGTCCGACAAAGGCGATGGTTTGTCCTTTCTTCACATCAAAACTCAGCGATTGAATAGCAGCATGTGTAGCTGTTTGATGTTTAAAAGTTACGCTGTTAAAAGCCAATGTTTCGATATGACCCAAATGCACCGGATTGGCAGGGGCGGCTTCCGGTAATTTTTTCATTAAGGAATTGAAATTATTCAGAGAGGCCTCTGCTTCTCTGTATGACAGAATAATATTTCCTATTTCCTGCAAAGGGCCAAAGATGAAAAAGGAAAATATCTGCATCGTTACCAATTCGCCGGCATCCATTTCTCCTTTAAAAATCAGCCACATTAAAATGAATAAAATGACTTGTCGTAATGTGTTTACCAATGTGCCCTGTAAAAAACTGATGCTGCGTATTTTTTTTACTTTAGTCAGTTCTAATCCAAGAATCTTATATGTGTTCTTATTCAGACGATTCACTTCCTGTTGGGTTAAGCCCAGACTTTTCACCAGCTCAATATTGCGAAGAGATTCAGTAGTGGCTCCTGCAAGCGCTGTTGTTTGTCCAACGATATTCTTTTGAATATGTTTTATTTTTTTGCTCAACAAATTAGTGATGAGGGATAGTAATGCCATACCGGCCAGATATGCCAGCGGAATATACCAGCTGATTTTAATTGCTGCATATATGAATACAAAAACAATGCCTACAATGATTCCGAATAATATGTTGATGAAGTAGTTTATGAATTTTTCTACATCCGTTCTTACTTTATTGAGTACGCTCAATGTTTCACCGCTGCGTTGATCTTCAAATTCCTGATAGGGGAGTTTCATGGCATGTTGTAAACCATCTGTAAATACTTTCGCGCCGAATTTTTGTATGATGAGATTTTGAAAATAATCCTGAAAGTTTTTAGCGATACGACTGATCATCGCTACAGATATCGAAAAAATAATGATCCAGTAAATGCCTAATTGCAGATAGGGCTTGCCATTGCGTGTAATCTCTTTGTAAGACCAGAAAAAATCATCCGATGGCATCGTTGATTTCTCTTGCTGGAATTCATTGGCCATATTCACCAGCTTTCCAAATAGAATAGGATCTATTAAAGAAAACCCAATATTGGCGGCAGCGAGTAATAAGGTAAGGATGACGAGACCGCGATAGGGTTTGAGATAGTTGAGTAAGATTTTCATGCTTCAATAAAGGTAATTCAAACTTATTAAGTTAACTCAAAGGTCAAAAAGCAAAACCAAAAAGTTGTCGGTTATCTGTTGTCGGGATGTCAGAGATAAATTAAACAATAAAGCCCATCTTTCGATGGGCATGTTAAATATAATTATAAGATTCATTATTTCTTAATCACTTCTGCCATTGTCTTTCCAATATCCGCAGGGCTTGCTACTACATGAATACCGCATTCGCTCATGATTTTCATTTTGGCTTCAGCTGTATCTTCTGCTCCACCGATGATGGCACCGGCATGTCCCATTCTGCGACCGGGAGGCGCGGTTTGTCCGGCAATAAAACCAACAACAGGTTTCTTTGCATTCTCTTTATACCAGCGGGCTGCTTCAGCTTCCATCCCTCCACCGATTTCACCAATCATCACAACCGCGTCTGTATTAGGATCATTCATGAATAACTCAAGGACTTCTTTGGTGGTTGTGCCGATAATTGGATCACCGCCAATACCTACTGCTGTACTTACACCAAGCCCTGCTTTAGCCACCTGATCGGCTGCTTCATAGGTAAGAGTGCCGCTTTTGGAAACGATGCCTACTCTGCCGGGGATGAAGATGAATCCGGGCATGATACCCACTTTGCTAGCCCCTGCCGTGATAACACCCGGACAGTTAGGTCCGATTAGACGGGTATTTTTATTGATCAGATAATTTTTTGCCTGCACCATATCCTGTACGGGAATACCTTCCGTAATACATACCACCAATGCAATGCCCGCATCAGCCGCTTCCATAATAGCATCAGCTGCGAAAGCGGGAGGTACAAAGATGATACTCACGTTGGCACCGTTGGCATCCACGGCTTATTTAACCGTATTAAAAACAGGACGATCCAGGTGTTTGCTACCCCCTTTTCCGGGAGTAACCCCTCCAACTAATTGAGTTCCATATTCAATCATTTGGGTGGCATGAAAAGTGCCCTCGCTCCCCGTGAAACCTTGTACAATCACTTTAGACGATGCATCCAGTAATATGCTCATAAAACGATTTTATTATTGAGCCGCAAAGATAAGGGAGGAGGAGGGGAATGCAAAGACAACTTGATTATTGCCTGTCGGTAATTATTTAATAAATCTTACCACTTGTTGACTGTTTTTTGAAATTGCTTTCAAGAAATATTGTCCGGCCGGTAAATCTGCCAGTGAAATTTTATAGTTATCATTATGCAAATGAAAAGATTTGAATAATTGCCCGTGCAGATTATAGATTTCAATTTTCGAAATATTTTTTTCCGATTGGATGTGCAGATAATCCTTAACAGGATTGGGGAAGATGATCAGGTTATTATTCGAAAGAGTATGCTCATCAGTATTTGTAGAAGTACAATTTAATTGATTGATATATTTCCATATTTCATCATTCAGCTGGTAAGGTACCAGCGATCCGTCGGGTGACTCTCCCATTCTCACCCAAACCAAATTCTGACTGGGAACGACATTTAAGAATTGTCCGTCTTTCCCGATAGCGGCATACATATCGGCGGGGGCATTGGGAGTCATAAATCCATTAAATACAAATTGAGAACTCGGAAGCATGTAGGAAGATTTCCCATTGAGCCACCATAAATAACCATAAGATTTATTGATTTGCTGAGAGGTATTAATCATCTGGTCAAAATAGACCGCATCTGTCATCACTGGTGTTCCATCCCAGTTTCCTTTGTTTAGCATCAGCAATCCAAATCTTGCCATACTTCTTGCCGTACTGAAAAATACGTTATTATAACCCACTTTGAAAAAACTACCTGTCATTCCGGTGGGTGTTTTGAGTTTTTGAGTAGTATAAGTATTTAAGGCTACACCCGTCGCCACCTCCATCACACTATCAAGCAAAGTATATGGCCCGTTATGGTAGGCCCATCGGGTACCGGCATCTGCTTTATAAATCAAACAAGTATCTAAGGTACAAAAGTGATCCGGCACACCATCATCTAATCCGGATGTCATAGTCAGCTGATTCCAGATGGTAATTTTATCTTCCTGCTGTGGGGTAGAATTCGTCCAGCCTTGCCCCAGATATTGCGAAGTTTTATCAGTGAGGGATAATTTATTTTCCTGCTTAGCAATCCCTACCATGAATGCCGTGATGGTTTTGCCTGCCGAAGCCCATTGCCAGGGACTTGTTGCTGTATGTGTGCCGAAGTATTTTTCCAGTACGATTTTGCCATCTTTTAGTACGATGAATGCTTTGGTATTGTTGGCATTCAAATAATTATACAAACTATCTATACGGCTCTGACACCAATTGAGTGACTGAGGAGAAAGGGTAGCCCATGTTGTATTGCCTGGCAGCGGGAAATAAAGGGGCTGGGTTTTGCTGTAGAAGCAAACAAATACAACAAGCAGCGTTATAATAATAGATTTTTTCATAAAATCGTTCGACTAAGAAAAAACAATAAAGTTTAATCGTCAAATATTTTTTACAACCAATTAGGGCAATGCAATGTTTTAGATATTATGATTAGACATTTTTCTTTACAAGAGATCGGTCAAATGGAACGATTCCACCGTGCGAATTTTATTAATTGCCTTACAGGATTCAAGTCGCCTGTGTTGATAGGGACAGTCAATTCTAAAGGGGAAGAAAATCTCGCCATATTTAATAATCTCGTTCATTTAGGTGCTGATCCTGCCTTAATTGGTTTCGTAAACAGACCCCGCGAGGCGGCACCGCATACACTCGCAAATATTGAATCTACAGGTGTTTATACCATTAATCATATAACTCAATCTTTTTTTCAGCAGGCACATCAGACCAGTGCAAAGTATCCGCAGGGTGTGAGTGAGTTTGAAGTAACCGGATTGACTGCTGAGAAGCTGGGAGATTGCATCGCGCCTTTTGTGAAAGAAAGTCCGGTGAAATTTTCCATGCAGTTGAAAGAGATCATTCCCATCCAATTCAATAATACTTATTTCGTAATTGGAGCGGTAAAAGATATTTATTTAGAAAACAATTTGATTGAAGAAGATGGATGTCTTGATTTACAAAAAGCGGATATTGTTGCATCAATGGGGCTTACTGATTATTACGCAGTCAATAAAATTGCGAAGATGGGTTATGCCAGACCATAAAAAAACGGCCAATATTCATTGGCCGTTTGATAATACTATTTATTATGTATCTGACTAAAAAAACAGATTACTAAGTACGTTCGTGGATATGTTTTTCCCTGAAGGTTTAAGACCCATGAATTTTCCAAAAGCTGCTGCCCCCATGATTGTCTTGAATTTACCAAACAATCCTTTTTGAAGTGGGTTGAATTTTTTCAAATAGTCTGACGGATTGCTTTGGGCAAGTCCCATGATACTTTTCTTATCAGTCAGAAACGAGCTTACAGCAGTTTCAAGTTCGGGTTTTTTTGCTGAAGGCAAACCCAATTTACTGATAAGATCTTGTCCGATTGAAGAAGCGGTTTTGCTGACATCATTGAAAGCCGGAGGTGCGATGAATTGACCGAGTGCTCCCGCAGCTTCTTTTTTAAC
>JBKDRQ010000160.1:0-6250 GCA_046341135.1 Bacteroidota bacterium | reverse complement strand
ATCTGAGCTTCGCGCGCATGTTGTTTTGCGTTGAGTACATTATGCGGAATTTTTTTTACCTGCAGCATTTTACCGAGCAGTTCACTTACTTCAACAGATGTAGTACCTACCAGTACGGGCCTGCCTGCTGCTCTCAACGTTTCAATCTCGTCTATAACTGCTTTATATTTTTCGCGTTTGGTTTTAAAGACAAGATCTTCTTTATCTGCCCGGATCATTTTCAGATTGGTAGGAATGGTCACCACATCTAATTTGTAAATATCCCAGAATTCGCCAGCCTCTGTTACTGCCGTACCGGTCATACCACCGAGCTTGTGGTACATCCTGAAATAATTCTGCAGTGTGATGGTAGCATAGGTTTGGGTGGCGGCTTCAATACGCACATTTTCTTTTGCTTCGATGGCCTGATGTAAACCATCGCTATATCTTCTTCCGTCAAGAATACGTCCTGTCTGCTCATCTACAATTTTTACCTGTCCGTCGAGTACTACATATTCTACATCTTTATCGAAGAGTGTATATGCTTTAAGTAACTGCAGGATGGTATGTATGCGTACTGATTTAGCAGAGTAATCGGAGAGCAATTGCTCTTTCTGATGTAATTTTTCTTCTGCACTTACGGTGCTTTTTTCGATAGCACCCAGGGATGTGCTGATATCGGGCAACACAAAGAAGTGTGGATCTTCATGATCTTTGGTGATGGTAGAAAGTCCTTTATCCGTGAGGTCAACCGCATTGCTTTTTTCATCAATGTGAAACAGCAGCCCTTCATCTACCTTAGGCATTTCTTTCTGCTGATCAGCGAGATAATAGTTTTCTGATTTTTGCAATTTCACTTTTATGCCAGGCTCACTGAGGTATTTAATTAAGGGTCCGTATTTCGGCAAACCACGCCATGCGCGCATGAGCGCAAGGCCGCCTGTTTTAGGATCATCCTGACCTTCACTGATGAGTTTTTTCGCTTCATTAAGGTATTGCTGTACCAGTCTTTTTTGCGCCTCTACCAGTTTTTCAATACGGGGCTTCATATTCTGGTATTGCTGTTCATCACTTCCGGTGCTTACAGGACCGGCAATAATGAGCGGTGTACGGGCTTCATCAATTAAAATACTGTCTACCTCATCCACCATAGCGAAGTGCAGTTTACGCTGCACTTTTTCCGAAGCATTTACCACCATATTATCACGCAGGTAGTCAAATCCAAATTCGTTGTTGGTTCCGTAAGTGATGTCTGCGAGATAGGCATTTCTTCTGGCCTCACTGTTAGGGGTATGCTTATCAATACAATCTACCGTCAGCCCTAAAAATTCAAACAAAGTACCGTTCCATTCACTGTCGCGCCGAGCGAGATAATCATTAACCGTTACTAAGTGCACTCCTTCTCCTGCCAGTGCATTCAGATAAGCAGGAAGTGTAGACACGAGCGTTTTCCCTTCACCTGTGGCCATCTCCGCAATCTTACCCTGATGCAGTACGCTCCCGCCGATCAGCTGCACATCATAGTGTACCATGTTCCAGGTAACTTGTCCTCCCGCTGCCATCCAGCTTTTTTTATAATAGACCTGATCTCCTTCAATACGCATATGCGGACGCTTAGGCGCTATCTGACGATCCAGCTCAGTTGCCGTGACTTGTATTTCTTCATGATTGGTAAAACGACGGGCAGCTTCTTTAACCACCGCAAATGCTTCTGCATGGATTTCACGGAGCACATCTTCTATTTCCTGATCTCTTTGCTTCCGAAGCTGATCGATTTCCTGGAAAAGCTGATCTTTTTCGTGTATGTCTGCTGCAGTCAGCGCATCTGCTTTTGTTTGCAAATCCAGGATAGCTTTATCTGTAACAGCCAGCTTTGCTTGTATCCGTGTCTTAAATTCATTGGTTTTAGCACGCAGTGCATCATTGGAAAGATTCTGAAGGGATGCAAATTGCTGATTAACGTTTTCGACGATCGGCATCAGCTTCTGCACATCCTTTTCACTTTTACTGCCTCCAAAAATTTTAGAAAGAAAACCCAACATATTCTTAGTTTATAATCAGTATTAATTTTTTTACCTGTAAATGGGGAGATGGACGGCCATCTCTTTATAATTCTGCTAAGATACAGGTCGACAAAGGTAATAAAATGGGAGAAGTGGTATCGTGGAAATATTAAGGAAGTCTTAACTTGCCGGTACTTATAAAATGATTCAATATTTAACCTTGCCTGAAAAGAAGTCAATCACTCAAAAATGGCTCTCCCTGCTAATATGCATTAACTTATTTGTAAATGCTTCAGCACAGGTATCAGGTATTTCCGGAAGGGTTACGGATTCATCAGGTATGGTGGGTTTGTCGAACGCAACGGTAAGGTTGGTAGAGAAGGATGCTTTGAAGGACACCCTCACGGTACTGACAAATGAAAAAGGATACTTTTCCTTCAAAAAAATTCCCCGTTCCTCCTACTACTTATTGATTAGCTATACCGGCTACAGACTGTTTCAAAAAAAGTTCTTCCAGCCTTCTGAAGGAGTAAGCTCTATAGATCTGGGAGATATTATTTTATCGGGTCAGTATAAAATGCTGGATGAGATTGTAGTAGAAGCACCGCCGATTGTCATCAAAGAAGATACAATAGAGTACAGAGCGGATGCTTTTAAGGTGAAGCCGAATGCCATGACAGAAGACTTATTGAAAAAGCTCCCCGGAGTGCAGGTAGATCGTAGTGGAAATATTACCGCTCAGGGAAAGCAGGTGACGAGGATCAAAGTAAACGGAAAAGATTTTTTTACGGGCGATCCCAAAACAGCATCGCGTGAACTTCCAGCAGATATGATTGATAAAGTACAAGTGATAGATGATTATGGTGATCAGGCTTCTTTTACCGGCATAAGAGATGGAGATCCGGAAAAAATCATCAATCTGGAGCTGAAGAAAGATAAAAATAAAGGATGGTTTGGCAGAACTAAAGCAGGTGTTGGAAATCAGGAAAGGTTTGATATGAGTGGCAATATGAATTATTTCAATAATAAAACTCAGATCTCTTTCATTGGCAATGCCAATAATGTGAATCAGTCTACTTTCAGTCTGGGTGATGTGGGTGGATTTGGCGGAGGTGGTATGAACCGAACAAATGCGGGAGGATCCGGAGCTATGTCGGGCATCAGTTTCGGTGCAGCCGCAGGCAATCTGCTAAACACAGGGGGAGGGCAGAATCAGGATGGAATTACCCGATTGCTATCCGGTGGACTGAATATCAGAAGTGATTTTGGAAAAAAAAATGCGGTTTATGGAAGTTATGTCTATTCAGACAGGCGTACATCCGTGGATCAGCTTAATAGCCAGCAAAATCTGATCGATGAATTTGTTTTTACCAATCAAACTTCTCAGATTAACAATAGTCATCAGGGAACGCATCGCTTTTTTGCAAATACAGAGTTATGGATAGACTCTTTCAATTACGTAAAAATTTCCCCTAATATATCTGTGCAGCAAACCAGCAATCGGCTGGCCAATGATTTCCAGATTTATAAATCGCCTTTTGTTTTATCGCAGAACGGCTTGAATCGCGACACGACTGAAAACAACCGACCCAGTGTGCGAACATCATTATTATATAATCATCGTTTCAGAAGAAAAGGAAGAAACTTTTCATTGAATGCAGACTGGGGCTGGAATACTTTTACTTCCGATCAGTTGCGCATTAATAATACGACACCTTATCTTCCTGATGGCTCACCCGGAACTTCATCCCGACAATCACAACTGGTGGATCAGCAGAATCAGTCTAATTCATTAAACCTAAGAGCTGTGTATACAGAGCCTGTAATGAAAGATAGATTTGTAGATATCAGTTATCAGTTTAATCACAATTTTGCAGAGAATAGCAGAAGTATTGCTGCTGATGCTACGGGTGTTTTTTTACCCGTACCCGCTTTGAGTAATGCTTTTGAAAATGATTTTAATTTTTATCGTTTTGGCGCCGGCCTAAGAACTATTAAGAAAAAGTATAACTATACATTAGGTGTTCAGCTACAGCCGGTACGTTTAAGAGGCTACGATATCAGTAAGGATAGTGCATACAGACCTGTGCGCAATATGAATATATTTCCGGTAGCACGTTTTACCTATAATTTTTCTAAGGCACACTCGTTTAATTTTTCATACAATGGAAGTGCGCAGCAGCCGACTTTTACCCAGCTGCAGCCAGTGCGGGATATTACGAATCCTCAATTTCAGCAGGAGGGAAATCCTTTGTTGAAGCCCGCGATCAGCCATACGTTTAATACCAGCTACAATAAATTCAACTTCAGCACAGGCAGGGTCTTTTTTACCAATCTGAGTGTTTCATTTATCAGCAACCAGATTGTAAATAATTCAATCAGTCTGAAGAATAATTTAACAGGAGCTGCTACCGGAGCACAACTGGTCCGTCCGGAGAATGTAAATGGCGCTTTTAATATGAATGCATTTTATTCATACAGCTATCCATGGAATAACCGAATGTATGTGCTGAGTTTTTTAGGAACGGTTAATTATAATAACAATATTAATCTTGTTGATTCTACAAGAAATATCGGCAGGAACTGGCTGATATTACAGGGGATGAATTTTGATTTTAATTTTAAGGAATGGCTTGAAGTCAGTTTTGCCTGCCGGTACAACCTGAACAGTATCAACTATAGTTTGCCCGGCTTTAATGCTCAGTTTCAGGAAAGCTGGACATTATCCAATGATCTACGGTTGTATTTGCCGAAGGGATGGGTGTTTAATGCTTCGGCAGATTATACCATTAATGGAGGACTTTCAGAACAGATTGCACGGAATCTGGTACTGATGAATGCTTCACTGGAAAAAATATTGACCAAGAAAAAAAAACTCATTCTCAGAATGGAGTCTTTTGATTTGCTGAATCAAAATACCGGTATTAGCAGAACTGTTACAGCGAATATGATCAGCGACAGTAGGGTGAACCGATTGACGCAGTATTTTATGATAGGTGTTGAGTATCGGTTAAATCGCTTTAAGGGCCAGCAGTCAAGAGCAGGCGGAAGGGGAGACACGAGAGATATGTAAATATAGATGACGATAAAAGATAGCTATGATTACTATTTCATTCTCTCCTTAATTTCCTTACAGATGTATTTTTTATCCTGCAATGCCTCACGTATGGCAGTAAACATTTCGTCCTGATGAGAATTTTTGGTAATGTATGCATGCGCACCATTTTCAAGCATTCGGTTGGCAAATCCTACTTCATTGTGCATGGAAATTCCGATAACTTTTGTTTCCGGCAACATTTTACGGATTAGTAATGTTGCTTCGAGTCCGGAGAAGGGAAGGATATTGACATCGAGAATTACAATATCCGGTTTGATGGCCGGCAATTCATCCAACAGCGTTTGAGTATTGTCGTATAATTTCACTACTTCAAAGTCGGGAAACTGAGACAGCAGGAACGACCATGCTTCAGCAATCAAAACGTGATCATCGGCTATTACGATTCTTGTCTTTCTCATCTTATTTCAGTTTTGTGTTTATCAAGGCCCATCTCAGATTTTATGATTTCAAGAGGGATCTTTATTTGAATTTTAACCCCTTTCCCGGGCGCAGTTTGAATGACAATATCTCCTTTGTGGAATCTTATTCTGGATCGCATACTGTCGAGCCCAACTCCTTTTTTTATTCTTTTGGTGTCAAATCCTTTTCCATCATCCTGATACATCATTTTGAAATGATCATCTTCAATTTTTAATTCCACCTGAATCTTATTGGCGTCCGCATATTTGAAAGCATTATTTAGAAGTTCTTGTATGACACGATAAATTACATGCTTTTTCTCCATCAACACCAAATGGTCCTGATCCTGCGGATATATCTTTAACTGGAAAACGGGTTTTTCAAGAATGCCATAGCTGTTAATTAATTCAATAACGGCATCTCTCAGCCCAAGATCACGAATGGCAGGCGGAGTCAGTGTTCTTGAAAGTGTACGCACTTGCTCCAGTGTATGTTTTACAGATTTCTCCAGTTCACCTATTTCATGAAGGGAATAGATTCCTTTTGATTTGATCATGTTGATGTACAAAGTCATGTAGGCCAGCATTTGTCCTACTCCGTCGTGTAAGTCTCTGCCGATATGTGCTCTTTGCTCCTCTTCAGCCTGCAGGGTAGCCTCAAAGATTTCTTTTTCTTTATTCAGTCTTTCATCCTGCAATCTTTGTTCCATTTTTCTTATCTCCGTCACATCCCAGTTTACACCGATAGAGCC
>JBKDRQ010000159.1:0-4091 GCA_046341135.1 Bacteroidota bacterium | reverse complement strand
TCTTTGTTGGAGAAGCTCCAGTTGAACGGAGAGAAGATTTTACTTATTCAGGGTTTACCTTCTTCCATTGAGAAGCAATTTATGAAGTTGTCATTTGCCAAGAATGTCACTCCTTTATTGCGCACTAAAAAAATTGATTTTGCTCTCATTTTTGCGGTAAATCAAAATCAGCTGAACAGTATTCTGAATGAAGTTTTACCTGCACTTAACAGCAATGGTAAATTTTGGGTTGCTTACCCCAAAGCATCTTCAAAAATTGTGAGTGATTTGAATCGTGAAGGAAGCTGGTCTTTTCTTTGTCAGTGTGGTTTCGATACTTCTGAAGAAGTGATTTTAGATCATGTATGGACAGCCGTCAGATGCGTTAAGAAATTAATGACACAGCCTGAAAAAAGTAATCGCTCCAAGTCTTCCAAGCTTGAACCCGCCTATGCTTGACCAGTAGGTTTATAATATTTTATGGCCGTTTATAACGGCCATTTTTTTTATCTTTTCTATAATATTAACATATGATCAGCTTCAGCGTTTACCAAGTTGATTAAGTTTGTGTCTTTTCTGAATATTTTAGCAATAGGAATATGAATAACTGGAAGTATTATTGCCCTCTTAATAAAAATGGATTTTCCTGGTTGATTTTAGTATTGCTGGTAGCCGGTGCATTTTTGCTTTCCTGTTTTGATAAGGATCATTTGTTTTGGCTGCTCAATCAACAGCATAGTTTTATAGGAGATATTTTTTTTAGATATTATACCCATGTGGGCGATGGCTTAGTAATGATTGCAATAGGTGTGGTATTACTCGGTCTTCGTAAGAGGAAATTAGGATTGATGATTTTAATTTCTTTTTTAATATCAGGTTTAATTGTTCAGCTCTCCAAAAGGTATAAGCCTGAGCCTCGGCCGGGTAAATATTTTACAGAGATTAATCGTATTCATAGTGTGCATGATCAGCCCTTAACCGGTAATAATAGTTTTCCCAGCGGACACACTACCACAGCGTTTGCCTTGTTTTCGATGCTGGCATTTCATTCCAGAAAATATAGCCTTCAAATTTTCTACTTTTTAGCTGCCTTACTGGTGGGCTACTCAAGAATTTATCTGGGGCAACATTTCTTTAAAGATGTGTATGCGGGCGCCTTGTTAGGCTACGGTTGCTCTCTTGTTATATTTAAGCAATTGAGGGAAAAAGATTTTGGAGGTTACTGATATCACATATGTTAGCTAAATGCATTCAGATATATTTTAGCAGACAGAAACAGAATGCAAAAAAGTATAAACCACATCATAAAATAATACACGATGAATTTTTTTTGGAATCTTTGGTAAATCTTAAAGTCATACCCCTTAGGATCCAGTTTTCTTTTCATTAAAGGTGCTAAAGATAAACTTACTTTAATGAAATCTATTGTCATTAATTTCAATGTGCGTACATCCTTTTTAAATTTTAAATGATTATAGCCTGTAATAAGTAGTGTCCTTAGAAAATATAAAATCAGGAAGACGACAATCTGATAATCAAGTAAGTTCTCTGATCTCATTAATAATAGATTGCGTGCAATTTAAACTTTCTTTTTGAATTGAACTCAATAGCCGGAGCCGGAATTTTGATAAATTGTGTAAGATAAAACAGGTTGCTGATTGCGCTTTCGGTTTGTATTCTGCCGGGATCTATATCAGGGGCTAAAAAGAATCTCCTGATTCTATCGGGCAAATGCCCATTTTTATCTGTCATTCCTTTCCCTTTTGCGTGAATCATGCCGCTGGCGCCATAGCCCAGAGAAATATTGGACCATTCGGGGATCTCAGAATTTGAAGGCAGAAAGCTTCTCAGATTAAATGAAAGCCAGTAAGTCTGGCCATTATAGTCTTTCATTAACCTCGATGCCCAGTTTTTCCCTAACAATTGCTTGTTTTCTTTTGCATAGGGGGTAAATCTGGCAGATATTTTCATGCCAATTCTTTGTTCATTCCATCCATATTGCTGTGTTGCAAAAAGCACTGTTCCTGAAAAATTTGCCAGCATATCGGCAGGAGAAAATCCCCACTCACCGGAAAAGCCATCCAGTATTTCAATAATACTCATGTAAGCGAGTGAAGTAGCAGATGCTGCGATGATGGCATCATTGCGGGGTACGCCGCACCATCTCAGCAGATCGTGTTGCATGTTTGAAATGTTATATGCGGTTGTTGCATGTCCGACTTTGTCTATTTGCAGCCATTCTTTGCCGTCGTTAAAAAAATGGAATTTTTTTCTGGGAAATTTTTTATACCACAAATAGTATAACCCAATAGACGTGAGGGCAAAAATGGCAGATTCAGCAATGATAACTTTGTCAAGTCTGTCTCTTCTGAACTGATCGGATGGCGGAAGAAAATGATGCTGCCCGTAACTGTTCTGCAGCATTATTGAACAGAGCAGTATAGAAAGCGTTATTTTATATATGGCCTTATCGTTAAACATGAATGATCTGCAATTTAATCAGGCTTCATTTAATTATTTACTTGAATTATCAACGAATCTGTTTGTTTGGTAATTTTGAAATTCAATTTTACCGAAATGCAGGAAATTATTCAGGCTAATATAGCAAAATGGCTTAATGGGAATTATGAGGAAGAAGTAAAAGAGGAAATAAGAAAAATGCAAAAAGATAAACCGGATGAGCTGGCAGATGCATTTTACCGTAATCTTGAATTTGGTACAGGTGGGCTGAGGGGACTTATGGGTGTCGGTACCAACAGAATGAATAAATACACCGTTGGTATCGCTACGCAGGGCTTTGCAAATTATTTGAATCATTCTTTCGGTCAGGGAAAGGTAAAAATGGTTGTCGGGCACGATAGCCGTAATAACAGCAGAAATTTTGCGGAGATTGTAGCCAACGTGATGGCCGCTAACGGGATTAAAGTCTTTCTTTTTGAGGATTTAAGACCTACCCCGGAATTGAGTTTTGCAATCCGGCATCTGGGTTGTCAGGGTGGGGTGGTATGTACGGCTTCCCATAATCCTAAAGAATACAATGGTTATAAAGCATACTGGAATGATGGAGGTCAGCTGGTTCCTCCTCATGATAAAAATGTCATTACAGAAGTAGAAAAAATAGAGACGGTTGATGAAGTGAAATGGACGGGCGGGGCAGATAATATTACAATTATTGGTAAGGAAATGGATGACGCTTATATCCGTATGGTGAAAGGATTGAGTGTCTATCCTGATGTTTGCCAAAAGGAGCACGACTTAAAAATTGTTTACACGCCTATTCATGGAACAGGGATTACCCTTGCACCGCAGGTATTGGAAAGTTTTGGTTTTACTAACGTGCATATTGTTGAAGAACAAAAACAGCCGGACGGCAATTTCCCTACTGTAGTGTATCCTAATCCGGAAGAATCTGAAGCTATGAGCATTGGCTTGTCAAAAGCAAAATTTCTGGATGCGGATATTTTACTGGGCACTGATCCTGATAGCGACAGGGTAGGAATAGGTGTAAAAAATCATAAAGGCGAATGGGTTTTGCTCAATGGAAATCAAACGGCTGTGCTGGCTTTTAATTATCTGATTGAAGCCCGCAAAACAAAAAATATCAGTCGGCCAAATGATATGGTCGTGAAAACAATCGTAACTACAGATATGATTGATGCATTTGCAAAAGCTAATGATATCAAATGTTACAATGTGCTTACCGGATTCAAATGGATTGCGGAGTTGATAAAGGAAAAAGAACAACATGAAAATTATGTTATTGGAGGAGAGGAGAGTTATGGTTTATTGATAGGGAATGAATTGAGAGATAAAGATGCGATAAGTGCAGTTGCGTTACTTTGTGAAATGGTAGCTTATGAAAAAAATAAAGGAAGATCCCTGTTTCAGAAATTAGTGGATCTATATATAGAGTATGGCTTCTATTTAGAAGATCTGCTTTCTATAACTAAAAAGGGGATGAATGGTCAGGCTGAAATTGCTGCCATGATGGAAGGCTTCAGAAAGAATACGCCTTCGGTCATAGATGGCGTAAAAGTTATTCAGCTGCTCGATTATCAGCTGCAAAAGGGCAAGAATCTAGCTAATGGTACTGAATGGGATATTGATTTGCC
>JBKDRQ010000158.1:0-2900 GCA_046341135.1 Bacteroidota bacterium | reverse complement strand
ATTCACCCGCAGTGCATTCAAGTATTATAAAGATTCATCTAATCTGACACAAGACATAAAATATCCATTTATCACCCAACAAGAACGTAATAACGTAGTCAACTATGAATTCCCCTATATAATGGAAGACAGAACATTGCTGGCATTAAAATCAAGCTACCGCGAAATTCCCCACTGGGTTAGGATTTACGAAAATGGAGCCGTTGAAAAATTAAGAATAAAGGACATCAGTCAGCAATCATACTATTCTTACAGAAACGGCGCAGTGGTATATACAGCCTATGAGACTGATCCAAGATGGGGTTGGGAGAATTATTCAGTCGTGAAGTTATGGGATATCAACACCGATTCAGTAAGACAAATCACACACAAAACAAGATTGTTTCAGCCGGATATTTCTGAAGACAAGAAAAAAGTGGTTGCTGTTCATTCAGGAACAGATATGAAATCTGCACTTACAATCATTGATGTAGCTACCAATGAAAGCAGTGATATTCCCAATCCTCATCAATTCACCTATACCTTTCCCAAATTCAATGTGGATGGTCAATCAGTTG
The DNA here is from genome assembly GCA_046341135.1 of Bacteroidota bacterium. Lineage (GTDB taxonomy): Bacteria > Bacteroidota > Bacteroidia > Chitinophagales > Chitinophagaceae > Lacibacter. The sequence goes on along the minus strand of JBKDRQ010000158.1, from coordinate 2,343 downwards.
TATCTGCTGTAAGAAACAGTAAAGGGGAAATGGGTATATTAAAAATAAATGTACTTAATGGCGATGCAGACACCCTGCTTAACTTCAGAAACATCCCGATTGCCTATTTACAAATTCAGGGTAATAATATATTCTTCACAGCACCTGATCGCAATAAAGATGCTTTATTTATGCTCAATGCATCCAGCGGGGAATTATTTAAAGTAAAAACACTGCCCAATGGTGTTTATCAGGCCAACTATCAGCCGAAAAATGATCAGCTTATATGGGTTACCCAAAATACAGATGGGTTTCACATCGGAAAAGACACACTATCACAATTAACTACTGAAAAAATTCCGCAGCTACAAGATTTAGATTTGTTGTACGCATCAGACAAATCATCGTTCAACTATCTTGATATCCACGACTCGCTTCCCGAGCCAAAACAATCCATAAAAAGATATCGGAATGCAGCTCATTTTTTATACCCACACAGTTGGAGACCCATCATCTATGAACCAGATTACGGGATACAGATCTTCAGCAACAATGTGATGAATAATTTTCAGGGAGATCTCAACTATAACTACAATCGTAATGAGCAATCCCATACCGCAGGAATCAATTTATTATATGGCGGATGGTATCCGCAGATATATGCCGGCGTATCAAATACCTGGGACAGAAGTTTTATATACAGATCAGACAGCATGATTCGCTGGAATGAAAGCAGCATAAAAGCTGGCGTTTTAGTTCCCTTAACGTTTGTGCCGGGAAGAACCATCCATCGTTTGGAATTCAATACCAGCGTTCAGTTTGATGAGATACAATATACCGGATGGGCATCTAAGTTTTATAATAATGAAAGTTTTCCTTTTCAATCCACCAGTTTCAGCTGGGCACATCAGAGTCAGCAAGCCCGTCAGCAAATTTTTCCCAACTGGGTGCAGTCGTTCAGAGCTCAATACAGAAGTACCTTATCAGGAGAAAACGGGAATCAACTATTACTCAATGCAGGGCTTTATTTCCCGGGATTTATGAAGAACCATCATCTTGTTTTATTTGGTTCAATACAAAACAGAGATACGTTGAGAGGAATTTTATTCTCCAATAATTTTCCTTTTGCACGAGGATATAATGCCGTCAATTTTCCCAGAGCATTACGATGGAGTGTCAACTACCATTTCCCTATATGTTATCCCGACTTTGGCGTAGCGCATCTGATCTATTTTCTTCGTATTCGCGCCAACTCATTTTATGATTACACACAGGGAAGAAGTCTGCGCACAGGAAGAATATTTCCATTACGATCAACAGGTGGAGAAATCTTTTTTGACACCAAGTTCTGGAACCAGTTTCCCATTTCATTTGGGGTGCGATATACGCGATTACTCGATTATGACCTGATCAATAGGAATCTCGATCCTAATCAATTTGAAGTCATCATACCTATGAATATTTTTTAATCTTGGAAAAACTCTCCGTGGAAACCATACACAATAGCTTCAGGTAAAGATGCTCTGGCGATCTCCTGCATATTGGTTGCATCCAGCAAAAGCAGAAATGATTTTTCTTTAGCTGCATCCAGCACAATAGAAATTAAAATACCATCTTCATCATTTATTGAATGGGGCGAGGGTTGAAAAAAAGGCTCGCCAGGATAACAGTCCTCCTGATGCCAATAATACGCATTGCCATTTGAACAGTCAATTTTCACCAGACTATTATAAAAACCAGTTCGGTGTTCGGGATGTACACTTACTCCATAAGTATACCGATAATTACCATTTGTATTATAGCGATGATAATCTATCCTTGGCAATTCAATACAGGCATCTGAAATAATTTCACTGGATATCTTTTTGTTCTTCAGATTCATTTTGAATCTGCGTACGGTACCGAACGGCAGTTCAAGATTAGGCTGCTCAAGTTCATGCAGATAATATTTACTGATGATCGATGCGTCATCATAAGCATTGATATCCATCATCAGTTCATCTCCCTGTTCCCATGCGTTGATATGATGAAAGCAAAAGAAAGGATCTGTTTTGAATTTTGCTTTCAGTTTACCGGTTGATTTTTCAATCACATGAATGGTGGCTCCTTCCTCCGGACGCCAGTGATGATGTTCGATATAGGGCTTTCTCCAGAACAGCAACTGAATCGGCACCACCGTCAAAGGTCCTGCAGCAATAATGAAATATTTTTTACTCATTCCAAAGCCATGCAGATAAGCAGGTTTCGCTACAGGTATTGTTGGGTGAGGGCGCTGTCCGGGTTGCGCCACATCATAAATTTTATAATAACTCTGCATGCCGAATTTTACAACCAGATTAAAAGCATGCTCGTCTTCAAAATGGG
>JBKDRQ010000157.1:0-3973 GCA_046341135.1 Bacteroidota bacterium | reverse complement strand
GACTGATGCCTTATATCTACAATATCGCTTATGAGTCGGCAAAGACCGGTGCTCCTTTTGTGCGCCCAATATTTTTTAATGATACCAGTGATGCCGATTTATTTAAGGCAACTGATCAATATTATTTTGGCTCTTCTTTACTAGTGGCTCCCGTGCTCGAGAAAGCTGCAAAAAAGAGAAAATTATATTTGCCGCTCGGCCAATGGTATAATTTCTGGAAGCCGGATGCACCCATCAATGGAGGCAGATGGTTGGAAGTGGATGTTACTGCCGATCAGATTCCCGTTTACGTGAGAGCAGGAAGTGTAATTCCTATGAAGCCGGTGTTTAGGAACACAGCTGGATATCCTAAAGAAATTTTAGAATGGCATTATTATCCGAAAGAGGGCAGTCATACATCCTCTATATACGAGGATGATGGTGTTTCTGCTCAGGCTATGCGCACCAACGCTTATGAAATCATTCGTGTTCATGTGCGTCAGGGAAAAAACCAACACACCATTCGTTTCGGTTCGAATGGTAATAAGTATCCAGGTAAACCTGCTTCGCGCGAAGTGAAATGGGTGATGCATGGGCAACCATCAGCCCCTTCGTTAGTGCAGATCGATGGCAAAGCATATAACAATTATCAATTCAGTAATTCGATTCTGGAGATTACACTTAATGACTGGAAAGATCAGTCAGTCTTACTTAAGGTAGAATAGCTTTAAGCAAAAAACCCTCCGAAATTTTGGAGGGTTTTTATTTGGCTTCAATTTTTTTGTTCTCTTACGTTTTCGTTGGGTAAGGAAGCCATAGTTTTGATGTGTTCATTTTTATTTTTCAAATGTCACATCTAATGCCCTTTGGAATTCAATCTATTTAATAATTGAATTTCTGTCTGGGCATTTCATAGGGACGGATCTAAAACGGGCTCAGTTTTTAATTAGGGTATTGGATTTCGTTACCTGTTTCAGTAACATGATATAAAAGTATATCGTCGTTTCTGCGCACGCAAACTATTTGAGCCAACAATTTGATAAATAAGTGTTTCCTTAGATTTTGATATAGGGTTTAATGAGAATACTCCGACAACTATGACAACGCGACAACAGTTCTCATTACTGGCGCAGGTCTCCTGACCTGTGCCCTACTGTTACTTTAGTGATGCTCTTTCTTTTCAAAATCCAGAATCACTCCATTGATGCAATAACGCAATCCGGTGGGAGGTGGCCCGTCTTCAAATACATGTCCAAGATGGGCTTTGCACCGGCCGCACTGAACTTCGGTGCGTTGCATACCATGGCTATTATCGGGCGTATAAATGATAGAACCTTTACTAACAGGTTTATAAAAGGAAGGCCATCCACATCCGCTTTCGAATTTGGTATCGCTTTGAAACAGTGGATTGCCGCAGGCAGCACAATGATAGGTGCCTATTTCATGAAAAGATTCGAAGCGACTGGTCCATGGACGCTCCGTTCCTTTTTGTCGGGCGATATAGTATTGCTCAGGCGTTAATACTTTTTTCCATTCCTCTTCTGGCAGATTGATTTTAGCAGAATCTGTTTTTGAATAATGAATATGTTTCTTTTCCTGTTCCATGTTTTTGTTTTTAGTTTGAGAGGTACAGCCATTGCTGAGCAGCAAGAGTGCAAATATCTTCGTATAACGTGAAATATATTTAACTTACAATCGTTTGCTCGTTGAATAAATAAAACAATCTCTGAGAATATAAGTTCACAAGGCTTATAAACTTTGTAGATTCGTTTTTATCTTTGCAGCCGAGCGAATACATCTGCTTATGTTTAACTTAGTTTTATTTGGGCCTCCCGGAAGTGGTAAAGGAACACAATCTGAAAAAATAATTTCCCGTTACGGATTAAAACACCTGAGTACGGGTGATTTATTGCGTAGTGAAATTGCTGCCTCTACTCCTTTGGGTTTAGAAGCAAAAACATTAATGGATAAAGGACAATTGGTTCCGGATGCGGTTGTAGTTGGGATGATTCGTTCGGCCATTGACAACAACCCCGATGCCAAAGGTTTTTTATTTGATGGCTTTCCCCGCACGGTTGCGCAGGCAGAAGCACTCGATGCTTTATTAAATGAAAAGGGATCGGCTATTCATTCGATGATCTCTTTGGTAGTTACGGAGGAAGAGTTGATTAAAAGATTATTGAATCGTGGCCTCACCAGCGGCAGAAGCGATGATACCAATGAAACAGTGATCCGAGCAAGAATAGAAGAATATCAAAACAAAACAGCTGCTGTAGCTGGTCACTACCGCGCCTTAAATCGTTTTGCTGAATTACAGGGTGAAGGTAGTATCGATGAAATTTTCGGTCGTATTTGCGGAGAGATTGATAAGCATATATAAGTCAAAGCTCTAAAGGCAAAGCCAATAAGTTAACTATTAAAAGCCAACAAGCAATCCCTCAAACATATTCCTCTGAAAACTGCAGCTCATGCAGTTTTGCATAACGACCTTTAAGCGCAAGGAGCGATTCATGGGTTCCTGATTCAACAATTTCCCCTTTATCCAGTACCAAAATTTTGTCTGCACGTCTGATAGTTGAGAGTCGGTGTGCAATTACAATAGAAGTCCTTCCTTTAATGAGTGTGTCAATTGCATGCTGAATCAATTGTTCCGTTTCTGTATCAACAGACGAAGTCGCTTCATCCAATACCAATATTGTTGGATTAAACAGGAGCGCCCGCATAAAGCTGAGCAATTGTCTTTGTCCCTGCGATAATGCATTGCCTCTTTCCAATACATTAAAATGATATCCTCCGGGTAGGGATTGAATCCAATCATGGAGTCCGAGCATTTTCGCAACGGCTATCACCTCTGATTCCTGAATATGATCATTTCTTAAGGTAACATTTTCAATTATACTTCCGGGGAAAAGAAATACTTCTTGTAGTACTACAGCGATATGTTTACGTAATTGATCAGGTGGAATCTGGTTGATCTCTATTCCATCTATTAAAACAGATCCTTGCTGATATTCATACAAGCGATTCAATAAACTGATGATAGATGTTTTCCCGCTGCCGGTTGCACCAACCAGTGCGATGGTTTCACCTGTATGTACATGAAGGCTGAGATCTTTCAATACCCAGGCCTCATCTTTGTAAGCAAACCATACATTTTTGAATGCAACTTCCCCTTTTGTAATACTTGCATCTTTGATGTATCCTGTTGCCGGGGGCTTGAGATAATCTTCCTGATCGAGGACTGTAAATACCCTTTCGGATGCAATAATCCCCATTTGTAAGACATTGAATTTATCGGCAATGAAGCGCAAAGGTCTGAATAACATATTCAGTAATAATATAAACGCCATTATATCCCCTGCAATCTGTACGTTTTTTACTCCATTAGCAGGAGATACAGCTTCACTTGCGCCATACCACACGAGTAATCCTATGGACAACGCAAGTATGATTTCTACGAGCGGAAAAAATACAGAATAGGCGAATATTGCTTTTATATGCGCTGTTCTATGCTGACGGTTGATTTTTTCAAATTTTTCGAATTCCTGTTTTTCTACCGCAAAAGCCTGTACCAGTTGCATCCCCTGAATATGCTCTTGCACAAAGGCATTGAGTGCTGCGACTGCATTACGAACCTGTTTGAATGATTTATTGACACTTTCTTTGAAATAATAGGTGCCGATAAGTAAGAGCGGAAAAGGAATCAGGCAGATCAGGGTCAGCTCCCAGTTGATGTAGAACATAAATCCGAGAACCGTGATAATTGTGAGAAAATCTGCCAGAATAGGAATTAGTCCCTCTGAAAATATATCGCTGATGGTTTCGATATCGTTAATAGTGCGTGTAGTGAGGGTGCCGATCGGTGTTTTATCAAACTGGCGGAGGTTAAGATGAAGGATTTTATCAAATACACTTACCCGCAGATCTTTCACAACTTTTTGCCCCAGCCATGAAGTATAGTAAGAAAAGAAAAACCGGAAGATCGTTTCAAGGA
>JBKDRQ010000156.1:0-2595 GCA_046341135.1 Bacteroidota bacterium | reverse complement strand
GGGTATTCATTCATTATATGTGTTGCTTTTGCATTAATGCCTGTTGCGATCTACCTTAAATGGGTTAACTAAAAATTAACAGGGTGTTCATGTTCACCGCTGACCTTAAAACCATTCATCATTAGTTGAACAGACAAATCGGATATAGAGATTAAAAAATAACTTCGAATCAAACGAAAGATATGCTGAATTCAAAAATTCCTGCCGGTCCGCTCGAAACAAAATGGAGTAAATACAAGTCCACTTGTAAACTCGTAAATCCTGCCAATAAACGCAAGCTGGAAGTGATAGTAGTGGGTACCGGATTAGCCGGTGCTTCTGCTGCTGCTTCACTCGCCGAATTAGGCTACAAGGTGAAAGCATTCTGTTTTCAGGATAGTCCCCGCCGCGCACACTCCATCGCCGCGCAGGGAGGTATCAATGCAGCAAAAAACTATCAGAACGATGGGGACAGTACATATCGTTTGTTTTATGATACCATTAAGGGCGGTGATTACAGAGCCAGAGAAGGAAATGTGCATCGTCTTGCAGAAGTAAGTGGTAATATCATCGATCAGTGCGTGGCGCAAGGTGTTCCCTTCGCCCGTGAATATGGCGGATTGCTGAGTAATCGTTCATTCGGTGGTACGCAGGTACAAAGAACATTCTATGCTGCCGGACAAACCGGTCAGCAATTATTGATAGGTGCCTATCAGGCGCTCGAGCGTCAGGTGGCATTGGGTAATGTAACGATGTATAGTCGCCATGAAATGCTGGACGTGGTAATGATAGAGGGTAAAGCAAGAGGGATCATCTGCCGAAATTTGGTAAATGGCGAACTCGAAAGACATTTCGGTCATGCGGTACTGTTATGCAGCGGCGGATACGGAAACGTTTTTTATCTTTCTACCAATGCCATGGGCAGTAATGTTACTGCTGCATGGAAGGCGCATAAAAAAGGAGCTTACTTCGCCAATCCTTGCTTCACACAAATTCACCCCACCTGTATTCCGGTGAGTGGTGATCATCAGAGTAAGCTGACGTTGATGAGTGAGAGCTTGAGAAATGACGGAAGAATATGGGTGCCCAAACAAGCCGGCGATCCACGCAAGCCCAATGAAATTCCGGAAGAAGAAAGAGATTATTATCTGGAGAGAAGATATCCTGCATTCGGTAATCTCGTGCCGCGTGATGTGGCTTCGAGAGCGGCAAAAGAAAGATGCGATGCGGGTTATGGAGTGGGTACTTCTAAACAAGCCGTATATCTGGATTATGCTGATGCGATCAAGCGTTACGGAAAAATTGAAGCAGGTAAAAAAGGTTTGAGTAATACAGATGAAGCCACCATCATCGCATTGGGGAAAGATGTGGTGAAAGAAAAATATGGTAACCTTTTTGATATGTATCAAAAGATTACCGGCGAGAATCCTTATGAAGTACCTATGCGTATCTATCCTGCGGTACACTATACCATGGGTGGGCTTTGGGTAGATTATGAATTGATGACAAGCATACCTGGCGTATATGCATTAGGAGAGGCCAACTTCAGTGATCACGGAGCGAATCGTCTGGGTGCATCTGCCTTGATGCAGGGATTGGCTGACGGTTATTTTGTGATCCCCTATACCATCGGTAATTATTTGTCTGATGAAATTCACGTGAAGCCGATCGCTACGGATCACCCTGCTTTTGCAGAAACAGAAAAACAGGTGCGTGAAAGAATCGAGCAGCTGATGAATATCAAAGGCACACAAACGGTGGAAAGTTTTCACAAGCGTTTGGGTAAAATCATTTGGGATAAATGCGGTATGGCAAGAAGCGAGCAGGGACTCAAACAGGCCATTGAAGAAGTGCGTCAATTGAAAAAAGAATTCTGGTCGGATGTACGTATTCCCGGAAATATCAACGAATATAATCCGGAACTGGATAAAGCCAATCGTGTGGCCGATTTCATTGAGCTGGGAGAGTTGATGTGTCTGGATGCGCTTACCCGTGAAGAAAGTTGCGGAGGTCACTTCAGAGAAGAGCATCAGACAGAAGAAGGAGAAGCGCTACGTCATGACGACAAGTTTATGTATGTAGCTGCATGGGAGTTGAAAAATGAGCATGACTGGCAGTTGCATAAAGAAGATTTGAATTACGAAGTGGTAAATCCCAGTCAACGTAGTTATAAATAATTTCAAAAGTTTAGCAATTATGGAACATAAACATATCAATCTGAAACTTCAGGTATGGCGTCAGCAAAACAGCAAACAAAAAGGCAGTTTTGAAAATTATGAAGTAAAAGATATTTCTACGGAAATGAGCTTTTTGGAAATGTTCGACGTATTGAATGAGCGTCTCATCAAAGAAGGCAAAGATCCGATCGCTTTTGATCATGATTGTCGCGAAGGAATTTGCGGCATGTGTAGTATGTACATCAATGGTCGTCCACATGGACCATGGGAAGCGAATACCACTTGTCAGTTACACATGCGTGCTTTTAATGATGGCGATACGATTGTAGTAGAGCCCTGGAGAGCTAAGGCGTTTCCGGTCATTAAGGATTTAGTGGTAGATCGTTCAGCTTTTGATCGTATCATTCAGTCCGGTGGTTATGTGTCGGTGAATACCGGT
>JBKDRQ010000155.1:0-4771 GCA_046341135.1 Bacteroidota bacterium | reverse complement strand
TTCTTAGTCATTGCTACAACAGAAATGCTTCAGCATTCTATGTGACCATTAAAAAAATAAAAATAACACATAAAAGTAACCAAAGAAAAATCTAGGCAGACCCGATCGCTCCGCGCGTTCTGCCTTTCCAGCGCCACACATTTCGTTATTGTCAATTTAACGCGGACAACTCGACAATATACCCTCTATTTAAATACAATTCAACAGGAGGATATTATGGTTTGAATTAACAATTATCAACTTATCTTCGCGACCTAATTGCAATAAAATCTTTTGTATGATGAATCCCACTGCAAAAATATTTTCCTGTACCAGCTCTCATTATCTAGCAGAAAAGATTGCAGAAAAGTTTGGCACCCCCTTGGGTAAGAGCCACACCCAGCAGTTCAGCGACGGCGAATTTCAGCCGGCTTTTCAGGAAAGTATCAGGGGGGATATGGTTTTTTTAGTGCAAAGCACCTTTGCGCCTACCGACAATCTGATGGAGCTGTTGCTGATGATTGATGCAGCGAAAAGGGCTTCTGCCTACAAGGTGATTGCCGTAGTGCCCTATTACGGATTTGCCCGTCAGGACAGAAAAGACAAACCCAGGGTAGCCATCGGCTCCAAAGTAGTCGCCAATATGCTGGTAGCGGCCGGGGCAGACAGGATCATTACGATGGATTTACACGCCCCTCAGATACAGGGTTATTTTGATATACCGGTAGATCATCTCGAATCTTCGTCAGTTTTTATCCCTTATATTAAGCAACTCAATCTGGAAAACCTTACCTTTGCGGCCCCCGATGTGGGAAGTGCGAACAGGATCCGTGAAATTGCCAGTTATTTTGAGGCGGATATGGTGATCTGTGACAAGCACAGAAAGCGTGCCAACGAAATTTCCAGCATGGTGGTAATCGGAGATGTAGAGAATAAGGATATCGTGCTGATTGATGATATCTGCGATACCGGAGGAACGCTGGCTAAATCGGCGGCGCTGCTGAAAGAAAAGGGAGCCAGAAGTGTGCGGGCGATGATTACCCATCCGGTGCTGAGCGGCAAGGCATACGAGAACATAGAGAATAGTGTGCTGGAGGAACTGGTGGTGTGCGATACGATTCCGCTGAAAAAGGAATGTTCGAAGATACGGGTGCTGTCGGTGTCTGAATTGTTTGCGGTGGCCATCCGCAATGCGTACGAGAACAAGAGCATCACGCGCTTGTTCATGCACAGCAAGAAAAATTGAGTTTTTATTTTTTAACTATAAACAAACACAAATGAAAACAGTTACTATCGAGGGTCAACTGAGGACCGAAAACGGGAAGAAAGCCGCCCGTCAACTTCGCTCTCAGGGATTGGTGCCTGGTGTAATTTACGGCGGTTCGGAAGAGATTAATTTCCATGCTCCGGCCAGTGCTTTTAAAACGCTGGTGTACACACAGGATTTCCAGTTTGCTGAAGTGAGCGTGAATGGGAAAAAGCATAAATGCATTTTGAAAGATCTGCAGTTCGACAAGGTAAGTGATGCACTAACACATGTGGATTTACTAGAGCTCGTAGAAGACAAAAAAGTTATCGCTACCATTCCTTTGAAATTTACCGGTACATCCTCCGGTGTAAAAGAAGGGGGTAAGCTGGTAATAAAAATGAAAGCCCTGAAAGTAAAAACCCTTCCAAAATATCTTAAAGAATCCATTGAAGTGGATATTACAAATCTGGAGCTGAATGGCAATTTGCGCGTGGAAGATGTGCTGGCAGATAATTACGAGGTCATGAATTCACCCCGTATTCCCATCGCCTCTGTAGTAATGACCAGACAGCTGAAACAGGAAGAAGCGAAGGAAGCGAAGAAGTAGTAGAAGAAGGTTATCGTGGTTGTCTATGTACAAAACGGAATTATTGATAAGACAAAGCCCCTCCGAATGGAGGGGCTTCTTTGTTTCCCTTTCTTACTTTCAATATACCCTCACTTTTGGGGTTTGCCTTTTAACTTAAACTCACATCCACTTCACCAGGAAGCCCATGAAATCTTTTCTTAGATTTTTGATGATACCCATAAGGGTCAGGAACTCATCTTTTTTCTTGCCGTGCTCTTCCACCAGGGTATAGGCCACTTTGCCGGCGTGGGTTCTGGAGTTTTCCACTACGTGATGAATATGCTCGTAAATGTTGTGGCTGAGTTCTTCCAGGTTGTTGCGTTGCACGATCAGCTGATTCTGGAAGTGCTCCACATCGGCTGTTACCTCTTTACCGCTGTTTTTGAAGGCCACTTCTGCCAATCTTTTTTGCAGTACTGCTAAGTCATCTTTATAGAAATCAATGGCTTTGAGCCAGTCGAAATGCTCGTAGTTGAGCAGGGAGGCATTTACGTATCGCATAGTGTTTGTTTTTAGTTCCATCAATCGTGAATTACGGAACAAAAATGCGTCAGCAGATAGCGCTATAAAATGACTGATATCAGAAAAAAAGATGAGCTTTATTCTAATAAAAAACCCCTCGGAAGAGGGGTTTTTTATTAGAATAAAGCCAAAAATTATTTTACAAATTTGTATCCTACAGTCAAGCTGAAAACTCTATTGTTGATAGTTTCGCCACTTCTAGGAGAAATATTAGCAAGCCCTAGACCATATTGGAGTCCAACTGTGATTTTTTCTTTTAGTAATAAACCAGCACCAATATTAAGGCCAACGTCAGTTCCTTTAATGTCGCTATCTTCGCTACTTCCTATTTTTATTGATCTTGAATCTCCTACAGATGGTTTGAGTTTCCCACCAAGTGCAAAAGCAAAATAAGGGCCTGCATTTAATAAAACTTTTGAATTGCCGGCATTAATCTTGTAAACTGCATTAACAGGAATTTCTAAGTAGTTAGCTGTGCCTGTTACTGAAAAGCTTTCTCCAAGAATACTAACTTCACCTTTTGCTCCTTTGCCAGAATACAATAAACCAGATTCAACCCCAATATTGTTGTTGATGGCATATTCTGCAGTTACTCCTAGTTGAATAGCTGCTATTGATTTGTAAGTTACGCCATCTGTAGGACTTACTGCAGTATTAGCTAAGTTTAAACCACCTTTTACACCGAAAGTGAACTGCGCATTAGCACCAAAGATTGTTAAGGCAAAAGCAGAAAGAAGAAAAATTTTTTTCATTGTTTGATTTTTTGGTTAGAAATAATGCTGCAAATATAAAACGTGTATTTGCATTTCTCCAAGTTATTAATTAGTTATTTATACTTTATCTTTCCAAAAGAGTACCCGTTAAATAAAAAAAACAATATTTATAGACTTTAACTTATTGTAAACTAATCATTTATGTTTGTTATGCACAGCTGTGTTAAAAAAACATGGGGAATCTCTTTTTTATTTGGGTTTTACGTATTTTCTTTGCGCAAACAAATTAAAAATTAATATGAAAAAATCTTTATTCTTACTGTTTGCTTCCTTCAGCTTTATCGCTGCAAATGCTCAAACAATTACATCTAAAAAAGGTGAAGCTTATCTTCCTGAAAAAGGAGATTGGGCAATCAGTGTAAATGCTGATGGTCTTTTCAAATGGGTAGGTAATCTCGCAAACTCTGGAAATAATAATAACGCTCCTTCAGTTGGAACTGTTGAAGATTTCACTTTCGTTGGTAAAAAATTTGTTACTGACAAAAATGCTATAAGAGTACTTGCTGGTTTTCGTATTGGTAATACATCAAATACATGGGAAGATCAAACTGCTAATGGTCTTGACGCAAATGGCAACCCTGATTTAGAAGATGCTACAGATAATACTTTCAAGCAGTCAGTTACAGATTTTTCATTAAAAGCGGGATTAGGTAAAGAATGGCGTCGTGGTAAAACTCGTTTACAAGGTTATTACGGTGCTGATTTGTACTTATCTATAAACTCTAGATCAGAAAAATGGACAAATAGCAATAAAAATGAGAGCGGCTACCAAACACTTAAAGTTGGTTCAGGTTTAGGCTTAGGTTTAGGAGCCAATGCTTTCATTGGTGCTGAATATTTCCTTTTCCCTAAAATGTCTATTGGTGCTCAATATGAAGATGGGTTTAACTTAGATATTGCTGGTGCTCAAAAAGCTACAGTAACTCCTTGGTCAGGTTCATCAATTGATCAAACAATTGGTGCAAAATCTACTTCTATTGGTGTAGGTCCTGTAGGTGTTGCAAGCATCCGTTTAACTTTACACTTCTAATTTAATTAGAAATATTTTTTGCAAGAGCCGCCCGCAGGGCGGCTCTTGGATTTTTAAAATGTTTATAAAAAAATATCTGCATAATATTACAGGTAATAATTTTGCAGCACATTTTTATTTCTTAACAAACAATTCAATTATGAAAAAAATCATTCTCACGGTTTTTGTACTTATCAGTTCTGTATCTATACTGAATGCACAGTTGTTCAATAAAGATCAGAAATTCATCAATGCAGGTATTGGGCTGGGTAGTGCCTACTATTACGGAGGCTCCACATCTAGTGTACCGCCCATTCATGCTTCTTTTGAGGTCGGAGTTACTGATAAAATTGGGGTAGGAGGTCTGATGGGCTATGCTGCATCAAGATTGAATCAGAATTATTTTTTTGACGGTGCATATACATGGAGATTCTCTTATCTGGTATTAGGGGCAAGAGGCGCCTATCACTTTTTAAATAATGAAAAGGCAGACCTTTATGCAGGCCTGATGCTGGGTTATAATATTGCTTCTTCAAAGTTTGAAAGCAGTGATCCTGATGTCAGAGAATTGTATAATGATGGGTTGATCAGAAATGTAAGTGTGGGTGGCT
>JBKDRQ010000154.1:0-3095 GCA_046341135.1 Bacteroidota bacterium | reverse complement strand
TATCGCCTTGATGAATGAGTTGTCTATCATTTTCGATAAGATGGATATCAATACTTTCGAAGTATTAGAAGCGGCGGGTACCAAATGGAATTTCTTACGTTTCCAACCTGGTTTAGTAGGTGGACATTGCATAGGAGTAGATTTTAAAATGGGATATTCTCCCGAAAGAATCAATCCGGGCGATAAAGAACATACACTTGCTAAAATTGTAAAAGTTGTTTCGGGTAGTGATGCGGAAGCAGCGGAAGAAATTGCGAAGACGTATGAAATTGTTGTGACAGCCGGCGTGCATCGTGCTTCTTCCATCAAAGTCGCCGAAGCAGCTAAGATCATTGAAAACACACAGCGCGATTTGAATATCGCCTTGATGAATGAGTTGTCCATCATTTTCGATAAGATGGATATCAATACTTTCGAAGTATTAGAAGCGGCGGGAACCAAATGGAATTTCTTACGTTTCCAACCTGGTTTAGTAGGTGGGCATTGTATAGGAGTAGATCCTTATTATCTTACTTATAAAGCCAATCAATTGGGCTATGATGCACAGGTGATTTTGGCAGGAAGAAATATCAATGACGATATGCCGGCTTATGTTGCTAAGAAAGTCGTGCAGCATATTATCAAACATACAAAGAACGTTGCCGATGCAAACGTACTGGTGATGGGGGCAACCTTTAAAGAGAATGTGAGTGATATCCGCAATTCAAAAGTAGCGGCAGTAGTCAAAGAGCTGCAATCTTTTTCTTTAAATGTGGATGTTACGGATCCGCATGCATCTGATGAAGAATTACAACACGAGTATGGTTTTGGTTTAAGCGCATCTTTGAAAAATAAGTATGATGCGATTATTCTAGCTGTTCCGCATAATGAATACAAAGCGTTGGATGTTTCCTATTTTGAAACTATTACTCAACCACATGCTTTATTGGCCGATTTGAAAGGCATTTTCAGAAACAAATCTATTTCACGTAAATACTGGAGTTTATAATGAATCAAATTAATAAAACGATTTTAATTACCGGCGGTGCCGGTTTCATCGGAAGTCATGTCGTGCGTTTGTTTGTCAATAAATACCCCAACTACAAAATCGTTAACGGAGATGCGTTAACCTATGCCGGCAATCTCGAAAATCTTAAAGACATTGAGGCAAAACCTAACTATGTGTTCGAGAAAATGGATATTACGGATGAAGCCAGGGTAGATGAACTTTTCAAGCAATATCATTTCGATGCCGTGATTCATCTGTCAGCGGAGAGTCATGTAGACAGAAGTATACTTGATCCTCTTGCCTTTGTAAAAACAAATGTATTAGGTACAGCCGTTTTATTGAATGCCGCCCGTAAATACTGGAATGGCAATTATGATGGAAAATTATTCTATCATGTTTCTACAGATGAAGTGTATGGTACTTTAGGTGAAACAGGATTCTTTACAGAAGAAACACCGTATGATCCGCATAGTCCTTACTCTGCTTCTAAAGCTGCTTCCGATCATTTCGTGATGGCGTATTATGATACATACGGTATGCCCGTGGTAATGAGCAATTGCAGCAATAATTACGGCTCTCATCATTTTCCTGAGAAGTTAATTCCATTGATTATTAACAATATCAGAAACAACAAACCTTTGCCGGTGTATGGTAAAGGAGAGAATGTGCGCGACTGGTTATATGTAGAGGATCATGCAAGAGCCATTGATGTTGTTTTTCATAAAGGGAAATTGGGTCAGAGTTATAATGTAGGCGGATTCAATGAATGGAAAAATATTGATCTGGTGCATTTGCTTTGCAGGATTATGGATAAAAAACTTGGAAGAGCAGAAGGAGAAAGTGCGAAACTGATTACCTATGTAACGGATCGTCCGGGTCATGATTTACGTTATGCTATTGATGCTACCAAACTGAATAAGGAATTGGGCTGGTCGCCTTCTCTGCAATTTGAGGAAGGGCTGGAGAAAACGGTAGACTGGTACTTGCAGAATGAAGAGTGGGTGCAGCATGTGACCAGTGGTGATTATCAACATTATTACAAAGAACAATACGCTGACAGATAATTTTTTTCTATGCCATTTATACATACCAATTTTCCCGGCTTAGTTGTATTTGAACCCAAAGTGTTTGGGGATGCCCGCGGGTATTTTTTTGAATCATATAATCATCAGTTGTTTGTTGACGAAGGATTAAACTATAACTGGGTACAGGATAATCAATCAAGTTCTACTTATGGAGTAATAAGAGGCCTGCATTTTCAAAAAGGTGATAAAGCGCAAACCAAATTGGTGCGTGTTTTAAGTGGTTCTATTTTGGATGTGGTAGTGGATCTGAGAAAAGATTCTCCGACCTTTAAGCAAGTTTTTGCAATTGAGCTGACATCAGAAAAGAAAAATGCATTGCTCGTTCCGAAAGGTTTTGCTCACGGTTTTTCAGTATTGTCTGAAATGGCCGAAGTGTTGTATAAGTGCGATGCCTTATATCATAAAGAGAGTGAAGGTGGTTTGCTGTATAATGATCCTGCTTTGCAGATTGACTGGAAAGTGCCTTTAGAAAAGGCCAATGTTTCTGATAAAGATAAAGTGCATCCTGTATTGGCAGAATTACCTGCCGACTGTTTCTTTTAAATCATCATCATGTCTCAACCGGTTATTTTAGTAACAGGCAGCAATGGACAACTCGGCAAGGAGTTGCAGGAGCTTGCTCACTTATATGCCGCTTATCGTTTTGTATTTGCATCAAGAGAGGATTTAAAGTTGCATCATTTTGGTTTGGTAGAGAATTATTTTTTAGGATTGAAACCGCAGTATTGCATCAATTGTGCAGCATATACCGCTGTTGATAAAGCTGAGTCGGAACAAGATATGGCTATGCTGGTGAATGGAGAAGCGGTGGGTAATCTGGCAGCTGTTTGTAAGAAGTTCAATACAAAGCTTATTCATATCTCTACGGATTATGTGTTTGATGGTGAAAGCGAAACCCCTTATCAGCCTGATGATCAAACAGGCCCTATCAGCATCTATGGTATTTCCAAGCTGAAAGGAGAGGGGTTGTGTCTTAAAGAAAATGCTGATGCCATTATCATTCGTACGGCATGGGTATATTC
>JBKDRQ010000153.1:0-5517 GCA_046341135.1 Bacteroidota bacterium | reverse complement strand
CGACCCCACTGTTCAAACAACTTCGTATTATAGCGGAGGAGAAACAGGTGTTTTTTTTCAGAATATTTTTTGTAATTCCTATGAAAACTGCCCTGTAATTTTTTTACGTTATGGCGGAGGGGCTCCTTCTTCTACTAATTTTCTACACGGGATTCGAGCAGTTACACCGGCAAAATCGGATATGGCTTTTTCTGTATTTTAGAAATCCTTGCCGGGTGTTCAATCACTAAATAAGATTCGTTTTAGAAAACAGAATCGGTGTATTTGTTTGTTATATTTTATTACAAAAGATAGTAGCTAATAAAGTTTATTCAGATAAGCAGTGCTTATATAATTAAAAATACAGCCATTAATCTTTTAGAGAGGCATCATTTTCCTAAAGGCATTTCCAACGCCGGAAAGACATCAAAAAAATAATTATTGTCAAAGTCAAAACTTATATGAACATAATTAAGATAATCTGGAAAATGATTAATAATAAATCTGTTACAAGAAAATAAATCAATAACTTCTTCCTCATTATTAATATCAATTGCAAAGGCCAGAAATTTTCTTGTCTCTTCGCTTACAAGTAATAAAACCCGCGCGCCGGAATTGCATCCTGCACAAATACTCTGTCTTATAGTAAGTCGTACAGTGCCTTCCTCTTTTAATTTATCAAATACATATTCAAGCCGACTTAAAAATTCTTTTTTCGAAATATCACAATACGAATATTTATCACTTAAAGATTCCTGTAAACCTTGAATATTTAAATCAGTTAAATGTTCTATAATAATATCACGATTAGTTTTAGGGGAAAGCATAAGTGTATTTGATATATTGGTTTTTATAAGCGGTAATGACCGATTATGCTGTAATTAAATAAGAATTCTTTATCAATTTTGGCATAAGGGCCTATGTTATGATATACATCTCCATTTTCAAGACAGATGCCTATGTGCGTAGCATTCCCACCCAGTTTCCAGGTAACTATATCGCCAGGCTGATAATCAGCCAAATTATTAGAAACAGGTAAGCGATATCCTTTCCGTTCAAAGTATCGCATAATGTTTGGCACGCGTCGGTGGTCTATATTCGAATCCGGCTGCCTTAATCCCCAAATATTAGGATAGGCTTCGAATGCTAAAGACATATCTTCATGAATCAATTGTTGCAAATCTATATTTTGCGCACGCAATACACGAATGACAACATCGGTACAGGCACCGCCGGACGGCACATCGCCATTTGGATAAGGTATATTATAATACTCAGCATCATATATCCAGTGCTTTTCGTTGCTGAATTTAATCGCTGTTTTATATATATGATTTTGAATTGCAGGATTCGGTGTATATTCCTGTATAGTGGATTCTTTATTTAAATGATTGCAACTCCCAAACAGGATTACCAATAATATTGATAATATATTGTGCATTAAAATATCGGATTATTTATTTCATAAAGTCTGCAGCAATAATCTATAAATGAACACTCGTACGGTTGTCTGCACTGAGGGCCCATATTTCTTTCCGGCTCACTGTTTTCTATTACTTTTTTCAGTTCATTTACAAGATCTGCCGTTATGCTAATCATATCTTTTGCACTTTCTTTACACTCATCCATTTTCCAACCGTTATCATCTCCGCTGCTTAATATTAGATTGAAAGAGCGAAGCCTATCTCCAAAACGTTTTTCGCATATATAATATTGTAAAAAAATATCGTAGTAGATAGCTTCATTAGGCTCTTTATTTAATTTTACTTCATATATATCAATCATACCATCTTCTTTTTTAACCAGTACATCACACATGACCATTACTTCATCCTCAATAATAGTAGCTTCATACAGTATTGCTTGGGGTAGTGTGTCGAGAAGATATTTGGTATACGAATTAAAATATGCATAATGGGCAACTTTATCTTTAATATTTATACCATCAGGGAAAGCAATTTTTCTAAAATCTGCTTCAAAATCTCGCCCTTTGTCGAATAAGTCTTGTTTTTCTTTGCTTACCGGTGTTTGTTCATTTTTTTTAAATTTATCAAGATATAAATATTTATGACATTGTATTCCTTTCACAAAAGCGCTTTTAGATAATCTCCATGTATCATATTTTAATATGGATTTTGAAGAAGCTAATTTATTTTCAAGTTGATCTATTTTTTTCATAAATGTTTCCATCAGATGAAGCTCATACAAGCTATCTCCATTATACTTACTTAATCGATATATTGCTTTTCTATAAATAGAAACGGCACATTCATAATCGCCAATCTCTGTTGCTAAATCAGCGACGCGCATATCGGTATTATTGATATAGTTTTTGTAATTATTCATTTTATTAAATTGAAATGGGAGTTTTTATGAAAGTAATTTTAAACAAACTTATGCTTTGATAGTCCGGCATATCCGGAATTATCAACGTATACATCTCTATAAAAATCCTTTAATTGTGGTTAAATAAAGGTTAATGTTTATGTCGTTTCACATACTTGTTAAGTTGAAGTATGCCGGAATGGAGGATGATGAATTAATATTTCTTAAATATTTAATAAAATCAATTAATGAAATATTATAAGCTCCATCAACTCGTTATGAGAGTGTAAACAACATTTATCATATAAAAACCAGTTTATGAAAATAATATTTATGCTTAATGCTATCATCTTTTTACATCTTAATTCTTTTTCACAACTTTTTGATGCAACCATTGATGGTGCCATTCCGGGTACCGAAAAGGAATTAGTTGCACATTTTCAGAAAAAGGGATATTCTATTGTAACAGATACAAAATATCCTAAAGAATTTGTTTTTTTGATTGGATGGTTGACGCCGGATGTGAATGATTCAAAAAAATACTCATCATTAGTGCATCTGACAAAAGAAGACAGTACAGATTTTGTGCAATCGATAGCCGTATATTTTGCACCGGATAACAAGATTGAATTTGAAGACCACAAAAAAAGATTTATTGAAAAATTTGGTGAGCCTGGTTCTAACTATAATAATAAAGCCGTGTGGCAATTACCTTTTTATAAATATACCATTGGACAGGATGATATGGGTGTATACCATGAACTTAAGGTGAAATGAATTAAAGATTTTACGACGCTTTAATATATAAAAACACAAGCTATTGAAAATCAATAACATACTTAAAAGTTCTGTAAGCTTACAGAAAAAAACAGGTGGGAGAAATGCCGGGTAATTTGCATTAAAATTAAAAACAATGAAAAAGCAAAGAACCATCTACCACCTTATCGTTGACCGTAGCGGATCAATGAGCAATTGTAAAGACGCAACCATCAATGGTTATAATGAACAGCTCAAGCGCATCCAAAGTATGCAAGATGAATTTCCCGAACAGGATATTCGGATTGGGTTGACTATGTTTAATGACACTATAGACATGAAGGCCGTTGCTGAAGACTTAATGAATGCCACCCGACTGACAAAACAAAGTTATGTGCCGGACGGAGGAACTGCTCTGTATGATGCCATCGGACAAACTTGCCTGCATCTTGAAGAAGCGTATGCAAGACAATCAGAGCTGCCTACTACTTTTGTAGTGGTGGTTTTAACTGACGGATATGAAAATAGTTCAAGATTGTTTAACTTAGACCAGATCCGTTCGTTGATTAAGCGATTGGAGGGAACCGAAAAATGGACCTTCAGCTTCATTGGTGCCACGCTCGATGCGGTGGAGGTTGCCCGGGAAATGTTCATCAAGGAGAACAATAGTTTTAGCTTTGATAAACAATCGATGAAAACTGCTGTATGGGATAAACTGTCTGATTCCATGCACTCCTATTTTAATAAAAAGAGCAGAGGGGAAAACTTATCTGATTTATATGATAAATAAGCGATGAAGATACATCTGATTCCGGACGAAACACTTGATGAAACATTATACACACGGGTACTTAGCCTTTTACAGGCGGTACCCGGTGTAAATTTATTTTATCCGACCGGTCGTGGCAGGCTCATGATTTCAGAGGATATGCGCGAAGATCAAAAGATTCCTGATGAGGATTTTTTTGGAACGCAGCGATATGAATATCCACGGGCATCTCTTGAAATGAAAAGCAGTTCAGAGGAAAGACGTACCTGGACTTTCCCGCATACACGTAAAGCATTGCGTTGGCGTGATTTATTTAGCAGCGTGGAAAGATTTCGGCAAATATATCAGATTCCTCAGCAGCAGTTTGCCATCCTATTGACACCCACCGCAAATTTAAAGAACTGGTTTGCCTTACTGGATGAAAATGAGCCGTACAATGGTTTTATACATACAGATGAGTGGGAGCATTTTATTCACTGTGATCCGGCATTTCCAATTGCATTTGAAGTAGTGGCATTAGTTTTACAGAGATATATTTTTGAAAACTATAGCCAGATCATCGAGCGTACGCACGAACAGGCTATTGGTTGCGTGAGCGATTTGTGTATGCAAAAGAGTGATATCATTTTAAAAATGCGTACAGCAGATGTTTGCTCCAGTTGCATGAAGCGGCTTGAACAAGCACTCTCACTCCCTGAAATTCACCATGCCCTTGCCGTAATGGAGTCGCTGCGCATGAAGATGTTGTTTGCACAAAATTTCCGTCAGAGCAGCCCGCCCAGTAAAATGCTTATTCGTCGAAATGGCCGCATCTATCTTCCCGACTATGGGAATATGGAAATAAAAATCCCCTCACTGGAAAAGGCACTATATATATTATTCCTGCATCATCCTGAAGGTATTTATTTAAGTTCGCTGAATGAATATCGTCAAGAATTATATGATATATATTCCCGTATTTCCAATCGTGGCGACATGGAAGATATGCGGAAAAGAATTGACGAAATGACCAATATACTTCGTGATCAGACCAGTGTAAAAATCAGCAGAATAAAAAAAGCATTTACCGATGCATTGGGTAATACCCTGGCAGAACATTATATTATACAAGGTGAAAATGCAGAGCGTAAATCCATTAAACTTGACAGAAGCTTAGTGGATAATTTGATTGTTTGAGTGAATACTAATGATTAATACGGTGCTTTAATAATTCAGGTTAAAATTAAGCTGAATGGAACCTGTTTTAATTTTAAATTAGGCAATTCCAAGAATGATAATTATTTCCAATACCTTTCTATAAATTGTGCAGCAATCTTGTCTCCTAAATCACTCGCTTTATCAAAATCTAAGTAAGCCCCATCCATATCATTCAGATACATTTTCATAACTCCTCTGTTATAATATGCGTCGACAAAGGCTGGATTGATTTCTAATGTTTTATTATAATCTTGTAAAGCGCCTTTATAATCTTTGAGAAAACTTTTCGTCGTGGCTCTGTTATAGAAAGCGTTTTCATTATTTGGATTGATTTCTATTGATTTATTATAGTCTGAAATGGCACCATTATAATCATTTAAGTGCGTCTTAGTAACACCTCTGTTAAAATATGCCCGTTCATGGGATGGATTGATTTCTATAACCTTATTAAAATCCTTTAATGCAGCATTATGATTTTTGATATGTGCATT
>JBKDRQ010000152.1:0-5561 GCA_046341135.1 Bacteroidota bacterium | reverse complement strand
ACTAATTATTTTTCGAAGGGGCATACAACTCGAATGCAGGTATTTTAGCCTCAAACAGTTTATGATTAGTCAGATTTTTCATAAGATACATCCCCTCCATTCTCCCCATTTCCGTTCTCAAATTACATCCGCTTACATATTGATAATGTTCTGAGGGCTGAATAACGGGCTGCACACCTATAACCCCCTCTCCCTCAACTTCCTGATAAGAGCCGTTGCTATCAAAAATATACCAGTGGCGTCTGAGCAGCTGTACGGGAAAGCTGTTGTTGTTTTCTATAGTAATCCGGTAAGCAAACATAAATTCGTGAGACAGAGGATTGCTATATTCATGCTGATAAAATGTCTCAACGCTTATGGTTATGCCTTCAGAAATTTTAAACATGGCGCACTTGTTATTCCTTGAAATTACAAATAATATTCTATTTGATTTTTTTTGTTTAAATATTGATCAAAACCGGTCAAACCACCATCCATAGTTGGTCCGGCTCAGCAACCAGGATACACCCATAAGGAAAATGATAATACCTGAAATAATCATCAACATAAGCGCTCTCATCTTTTTGCGCTTTCTGGACAATGACCCTGAATATTTGTAATACAAAAAAGAACTGTATATAAAAAACCCACAGGCGAAAACAAAAAAGAACTTAAATAGTTCCAGCCTTGCCGTATATAACCCCAGTACAAAAAGTCTCATGAATATGTTTTGTTTCGCATTAAAAGTAAGAAAGGATATTGATTTAATTTCTTTTTGTACTCGAATACCCTTTTTGGGAAAGAAACTGAAATGCCTTCTCCCTGTGATCTCCCTGCAAAATAATCTCACTTTCTTTTACAGCCCCTCCCGTTCCACAATAATTTCGCAATTGCTTGCCTAAAGCTTCAGCATCTTCTGATTTGCCTTCAAAACCGGCAATCACGGTTACCGTTTTACCTGCCCTGTGTTTGGTTTGTAAAGAAATTTTTAATCTCTGTTCAGCAGGCAAAAGCGTTACTAAGGATGGTTCATCTGAATCAACCCTAAAATCAGGATTTGTACTGAAGACAAATCCTCCTTCTCCTGGCTTATTATTCTTAGACATAATTAATTATTTTGGGAAATATGCTTTTAAACTCAAATCTATGCTCATCGCCTGATGTATTAACGCACCAATACTCAAATAATCCACCCCTGTTGCAGCATACTCAACGATATTATCAAAATGGATGCCGCCACTCGCCTCCGTCTCGATTTTTTTATCAATCAATTGAACTGCTTTTTTTAATAATTCAGGCGAAAAATTATCAAGCATGATCCTGTCTGCCTTGCCATTTTTCAACACAAGCTCTACCTCCTGCAGACTTCTGGTTTCGACCTCTATTTTCAACTCAGGCTTAATCTTTTGCACATATGCAAATGCCCGGTCTAAAGCCTGATCTATCCCTCCGCAATAATCAATATGGTTATCCTTTATCAGAATCTGGTCATACAAAGCAAAACGATGATTATGTCCGCCGCCAATACGCACCGCCTCTTTTTCCAGCAATCTAAATCCTGGAGTCGTTTTTCTTGTGTCGAGTAATTTAACGGGATAATCTTTTACCAGATCAACATATTTACGTGTGAGGGTTGCAATACCACTCATCCTTTGCATCGTATTCAGCACTACCCTTTCGCACTGGAGTATGGTATGTACATGCCCTTCCAGTTCAAAAGCAATATCGCCTGCCGAAACAGCTTCGCCGTCTTTAATATGGATAGCTATATTACAACCGGGCTCCTGAAATTTAAAGATGGCTTCTGCAACAGCCACTCCTGCCAATATACCTGCTTGTTTCACTTTTAATACCGCCTTTCCTTTTGCAGCTGTGGCGATGCAACTAAGCGTGGTATGGTCTCCATCACCAATATCTTCATGCAAAGCATTTGTTATAATTTGATGCAAATGCTCATCGAATGAAACATACATAACGCAAAACTAAAGGAAAAGCAAATGAAAGAACAGATTAGGAAGCACAATTATAAACGTTCATTAACCAAATGTTTTGAAAATGAAAGTCCATAAATGAATAAAGCATGATAATTTTGCAGTTCAATATCAATGCAAGCAATGAACAAAAAAGCAATACTGATCATTATGGATGGCTGGGGACTTGGCAAGGTTACAGCTTCGGATGCCATACAGCAAGCCAACACACCTTTTGTAGACAGTCTCTATTCTCAATACCCGAATACCACATTGGTTACCTGTGGTGAAGCCGTAGGTTTACCCGACGGGCAAATGGGCAATAGTGAAGTTGGACATCTAAACCTGGGAGGAGGCCTTATTGTATATCAGGTATTGCAAAGAATTCAGGTAGCCATTTAAGACGGAACATTTGAAAAAAATAAAAATCTGAATGCAGCAATAGATTATGCCATCAGCAAAAATAAAAAATTACATCTCCTCGGTCTTGTCAGCGATGGAGGCGTTCACTCCCATACCGATCATCTGAAAGCCATCACCTCACTCTGTCATAAAAAAGGATTAACCAATTTGTTTATCCACGCTTTTACCGACGGAAGAGATACCGATCCAAAAAGCGGTCTGGGATATCTGAAAAACTTACAAGAGCACCTTAACGAAACCACCGGAGTCATCGCCTCCATTACCGGCAGATACTATGCCATGGATCGTGACAAGCGTTGGGAAAGAGTAAATAAAGCTTACGATGCATTGGTCTGCGGAACAGGAACATTAAGTCATAATGTGATTGAAGAGGTATCAAAATCATATGAGCAAGGCGTTACAGATGAATTTATTTTACCCGTCATCAATGTAACTGTGAATGGTAAAATTGAAGAAGGGGATGCCGTGATCTGTTTTAATTTCCGAACCGATCGTTGCAGGGAAATTACGCAAGTACTCTCTCAGCAAGATATGCCCGAGTTTGACATGAAAAAACTCAACCTGCATTACACAACCATGACGGAATATGATAAAACATACCGCAACGTGCAGGTGATATTTGAAACTGACAATCTTAATAAGACCCTCGGTGAAGTGATAGCCGCAAATGGGAAAACGCAAATCAGAATTGCGGAAACGGAAAAATATCCCCATGTGAGTTTCTTTTTCAGCGGCGGCAGAGAGCAACCTTTCGAAGGAGAAAAACGCATTATGATCCCTTCTCCCAAAGTAGCCACTTATGATCTTAAGCCGGAGATGAGTGCGTACGAAGTAACTGATGCGATTGTGCCGGAGATAGAAAAAGAAACGGCAGACTTCATTTGCTTAAACTATGCCAATGCCGATATGGTGGGGCATACCGGTGTATTCGAAGCAGGCATCAAAGCAGCAGAAACCGTAGACAGCTGCGTAGCCCGAGTGGTTAATGCTGCTATAGAACACCATTACACTGTGTTTCTTACAGCCGATCATGGCAACGCCGATTATATGCTGAACGAGGATGGAAGTCCCAATACTGCACATACATTGAACGCGGTTCCACTTTTTATAATTGACAAAGAATGGAAGGGGAAATTACAATCAGGCAAACTAGGAGATATTGCACCGACCATTCTTCATTTCATGCATCTGCCTGTACCACCGGAAATGACCGGCAATAATTTAGTCGCAGGCAGTTAGTAGCAGCAATACAATATTTGCTAATATTGCTGCTCTTATATCTATGTGCTGCAATATGTCAAAATCTGTTTTTTTAGCGGGAATATTCTGTTTGTCAATTACCTGTAATCTATTCGGACAAACAACAGAAAGAGACAGCCTGATTAAGGAACTGGATGAAATTGTCGTTAGCGGAAACAAGTTTCCGGAAAAGAAAAAAAATATTGCTCAAAAAATTGATGTAATTTCTTCCCAATACATCAGCCGAGTAAATGCGCAAAATACCGGAGATCTGCTCATGAGTACGGGGAATATTTTTGTGCAAAAGAGCCAGCAGGGCGGGAGCAGTCCGGCAATCAGAGGTTTTGAAGCAAGCAGGGTATTACTGGTGGTAGACGGTGTACGTATGAACAATCTGATTTATCGAAGCGGGCACCTTCAAAATGCCATTACCGTTGATCAAAACATGCTGGAGCGTGTGGAAGTACTATATGGGCCTTCATCTACTTTGTATGGCAGTGATGCGCTTGGAGGCGCAGTACACTTCAGGACAAAAATTCCTGTTTTGGCTCCAAAAGAAAAAAGATTATTGATAGCCGGAAATCATTTTATTCGCTACAGCTCTGCCAATACAGAAAAAACAATCCACAGCGATATAAATATGGGAGGTAAAAAAATTGCCTGGCTGCAATCCTATACCTTCAGTGATTTTGGAGATCTGCGCATGGGGAGTGATTATCCTAAAAATTATCCCGGCTTCGGCAGCAGAGACTCACTTATTGTCAAGCTAAACAATATAGACACCGTTGTAAAAAACAATGATCCCCAACTACAAAAGTTTAGCGGATATAAGCAATGGGATATACTTCAAAAACTGCTTTATAAGCCATCAGATAATATTACGCACAGCTTGAATCTTCAATATTCCAACACCAATAATGTGCCCAGATACGATCGCTTGCAGGACAAAAGAGATTTCGGAGGAAACATCGGAAACACCCTGCGTTGGGCAGAATGGTATTACGGACCGCAAGAGAGATTATTTGCTGCTTATGAATATCAAATGAATAAATTTAAGGGCATTGATCAGATCAATATAAACCTCAACTATCAGCAGATTGAAGAAAGCCGAGTACAAAGGCAGTTTCGCTCCTCCGACAGAGAATCAAGAGTTGAGCGCGTAAATATTTATGGCTTTGTTGTAGATGGCAGAAAAACATGGACCAACCATGAATTAACGATAGGTGCAGATGGGCAATTCCAAACCCTTGAATCATCTGCAATACTTACAAATATAAATACGGGAGTTGCCAAAAGTATAGCAGATACGCGCTATCCCAACGGAGAAAATAACATGGCGAATACAAGTTTGTTTGTCCAGCACATTTATAAATTCATGAATAAAAAATTAATTTTAAATGATGGCATTCGCCTTCAGTATAGTCGCCTATATTCAACAATCGCAGACAACTCTTTTCGCAATCTTCCATATACAGAAATCAAGCAGCAAAACACTGCCTTAACAGGAAATACAGGCCTGGTTTATTTACCTCATAATCGAACAAAAATGTCAATGAACCTTTCTGTTGGATTCCGTGTGCCTAATATTGACGACCTCGCGAAAATATTTGAATCCGGCACTACAGGCGGTATACGACAAGTAGTTGTTCCCAACCCGGATATTAAACCCGAAAGAACCTATAATGTTGATCTGACTATTTTGCAAACATTGGGGAAGCACGTAACCATTACGGGCGAGGTATTCTATACGCGTTTTCAGGATGCTTTGGTTAAAGTGCCCTTTACATTCAACGGCCAGGATTCTATTGTATACAATGGCGTAAAAAGTCAGGTATTAGCCAATATAAATGCCAATCAGGCTTATTTATCAGGAATATCAGCATCATTGAATATTTATTTAAATCATTTCAGATTTAGTACAAGTATCAGCTATACAGAGGGGAGATATAC
>JBKDRQ010000151.1:0-2741 GCA_046341135.1 Bacteroidota bacterium | reverse complement strand
TAACTCACCATGCCGAAGCGCTGATGCAGATAATCATAGATGGAGGTGAGATTCATTCTGTAGTATAATGGCAGCAGAACATAAGCAATCACCAGGTATCCTAAAAAATATCCGATGACTACCTGATAATATTGAAAGCCTGCAGTGCCAACGGTGCCGGGTACACTCACGAAGGTGACGCCACTTAAAGAAGTGCCGATCATACCGAAAGCTACCAGCATCCAGTTGCTGCTGCGGTTGCCGATGAAGAAAGAATCATTGTTAGCGTTGCGGGATGTATACCATGCAACAATTAATAATAATAAAAAATAGCCAAGTACAAAGGAGAATAGCAGCGGAGCTGACATGGAGTGGTTTTGATGCTAAGATAAGGGATAATTTCCCTCGCTGAATATTGTATTGAATCGGTCAATATCCTTAATAAGTGACGGAAGTCTGCCGTCAATCCAATGTAAAAATGTAATCATGGATTTATACTGAATCTCTATATTCGTTATATCTCCAATAATTGGTTCGTAGTGGTATATTCTATTTCTAATGATTCTAATATTATAAAGTTTGTTAGCTACAGTTTGTCTTTGGCGTAAATGTTTTGGTAAATTAGTAAATATTAATCTCAAAGGTTTCCATAAAATACGGCTGTATTTTTTGCTGAATAATCTGTTCCAAAATCCTAAATTTAATTCCGCCACTATGCAATCCGGATTTATTTTTTTATTCTGTGATAGAATTTTTTCAAATGCCTCTTTAACAATTGGAGTAAAATCATCGGGCAAATTATCTCTGAACCAATATTCGTTATTAAAGTATCTTTTAAAATTTTCATGAATGGTATTTCTTAGACAGACTTCTATGACAGATAATACCGGATAGAAGGATTCAGAAATTTTTATATTAAGTTTATACAAATGGATGGCACGATCTGCATCATTATTTGATGCCTTAAGGTAAAAATACAAACGGGGTGCCGACAGGTAGTAGTCGAGGTGTTGTTGAATCATAGTGCCTACAAAAGTGAAAATTATTTTTCACTTTAAGTGTTTCTTATGTAATTTTAACATGTTATACTGCTTCCTCCTCTCCCAAATATGTATTGGTGATGAAAGCAGTTTTTTTATTTTCATCTGTATATTTTTTGATGCTTTTAATTGTCATATGTTATGCCCTTAAAATATTCATCACTTTTGGTATCGAATTTTCGTTATAGGCATTTCATATAGCTAATACACTTACCCTATTCCCCTTTCTCTGATGATTTTTTTCGGCGCTTTTTTCTGTTTGAAATAAAAAGTAAATCCAGTTCGAAATACAGGCAACTGACGATTGAACTGATCTACATAGGGTGATTTTTTATCGCCCATCACATCAATCATGATGCTGGTATAAAACTGAGACTGACCTATAAAGCGGGAGCCGAATCCTCCTCCTACTAACAGGCTGGAAGCGTTGTAGCTGATTCTGTTTTGTACATTGCCGCTGAATTTTTCACTGAACGATATTGTATTAAATTCATACTGGCTTCCCAGAAAAAAACGATCCATCAGCCAGGCACGTAAAAAAGGTCCCCCGCCATAAACAGTTTGTCTGTAGGTGATCGGAAAATTTGGATCATTCTGTGAGATATAATTGAAGTTGATCGAAACTCCTGCATCTATGATTTTATTGAAACTGTAACCCACTTCAGGGTTCAGACCAACGATGAAGCCATTGAAGAATCCCAGATTCAATCCCGAACCTAAAAACATTTGTTCTCTGTTGAATTTGCTTTGTGTAAACGCAGGCGCATTGCTTAATAAAAGCATCATTAAAAAAACAGATCGCATGATGATGGCAAGTATTTTCATTTTAGAATGATTTGAAAGTAAAATTAAGAATTCAGCTCATTGCTGTCCGGTTAATTTTTAAATTACTTAAGGTGTTAGCTGATTAAGTGTGTATCCCCCTCTGGAGAGCTTGTTCCGAACGCTTTCGGGAGGGCGCAGGGGGAGGAATAACTGCAAATTCTTTTTTTATTGTTACTTTCTTTTTCTTGAAAAAAAGAAAGTAACCAAAGAAAAATTCAAGACAAACCCGATCGCTCCGCGCGTTTTGTCTTGCCGGCGCCACACATCTCGGAGGCGTCATCCTGAGCGTAAGCGAAGGATCTCATCTTTAAGTCAAAAATCAAAAGACAAAACCTAAAAGTTTTAATTGGTTTTGAATTTTGACTTTTGAGTTTTTCTAGAGATGTTCCACGAGACTGCGCTCGGTATAAATTCGCAGACGCTCAACATGATGGGGGAGCCCAAGGATTCATATATCAAAAATCTTCCCCGGGTTGAGAATGTGATGGGGGTCAAAAGCTTTTTTAATGCCTCGCATCAACTCAATGGCTGCTTCCTGCATTACCACCGGCATAAATCCTTTTTGAATTAAACCGATTCCATGTTCACCACTGATGGTTCCGCCAAGGCTGTGCACTAAGGCAAAGAGATCTTTCAAAATAATATTCATCCCCTCATTGCCGTAACTATTGGGCGTTCCTTCCTTGTGAATCCGCACATGCAAGTTGCCATCGCCCGCATGCCCGTAACACACTACGTTGAAATCATGTTTCTTCCCCAGTTCTTTTACCCCTTTGATCAGCGCAGGTAATTCTGCTCTGGGCACAACGGTATCTTCTTCAATGGTATAACCTTTTAATTTCACCGCTTCAGCAGTTCTTCTTCTGAGTTTCCAGAGTTCTGCTTTTTGCTGTGCAT
>JBKDRQ010000150.1:0-5166 GCA_046341135.1 Bacteroidota bacterium | reverse complement strand
CACCTACACCATGTAACACATAGCGGGGTGCAAAAATAATATTAAACTCAACAAAAACCAAAGTAAAATAGCTTCTAGCAAGAACTCCCCTTACATGGCTGCCAGCTGAACTTTCTGCTGCAACTCCATGACATTCTCCTTAAATAAGGCGTCAGTATCCATCAGATCCTTAACCGTCTGACATGAATGTATCACTGTCGTATGATCTCTTCCTCCAAAATGCTCCCCTATTGTTTTTAATGAATTCTTGGTAAAGGTCTTTGCCAAAAACATCGTAATCTGACGCGCCTGCACAATCTCCCGCTTTCTGGTTTTCTGCAGTAACTTATCGTAGGATACATCAAAATAGTCACATACCATTTTCTGTATCGTATCAATCGTAATCTCCTTCGTGGAAGTCTTCACAAAATTCTTCAACACCTTACGCGCCAGCTCCAGATCAATATCCTTCTTATTCAATGATGACTGAGCCAGCAATGAAATCAATGCACCCTCCAACTCGCGCACATTGGTAGAAATATTATAGGCTAGATATTTCACAACATCAACCGGCATCTCCAAACCAGACTGCTTCATTTTCTTCTCCAGAATCTCTATGCGTGTATCATAATCAGGCAATTGAAGATCGGCACTCAAACCCCAGCGGAAACGACTTAGCAACCGCTCCTGAACACCTTCAAGATCCTTAGGGGCTTTATCAGATGTTAACACCAACTGCTTTCCGCTTTGATGCAGATGATTAAATATCGCAAAGAAGGCATCCTGACTCTTCTCTGCACGAATGAAAAATTGCACATCATCAATAATCAACACATCAATCAACTGATAAAAATGAATGAAATCATTAATGGCATTGTTCCTGCTATGATCTACAAACTGATTGATGAATTTTTCACTGCTTACATACAAGACTACTTTGTTGGGATGCAAACGCTTTACTTCATTTCCTACTGCCTGAGCTAAATGCGTTTTACCTAATCCTACCCCACCATAAATAACCAGCGGATTAAAGGCAGTAGCTCCGGGTTTTTCGGCAACCGTCTTGCCGGCTCTGCGGGCTACTCTATTACAATCACCTTCTACAAAAGCCTCAAATGTATAATTGGGATTTAACTGCGGATCAATCTGCACTTTCTTTAATCCGGGAATAACAAAGGGATTTTTTACGGGATTGTTAATAACCAACGGAAAATCCATTTCGTTATTGGTAAATGTTTTATATCCCTGACCTGGAACATCCATAGTAATCGGCTCCTTACCTTTGGCACCACCACTATCCATCATTATTCTGTATTCCAGATTGGCATCCTTACCTAATTCACGTTTTAATGTTTTCGCTAAAAGGGTAACATAATGTTCTTCGAGATATTCAAAGAAAAACTGACTGGGCACCTGGATCGTCAAAATCTTATTTTTCAAACCAACAGCCTGAATGGGTTCAAACCAGGTTTTGTATTGCTGCCACTCTACAATATCCTTGATGATCTCCAGACAATTTTTCCAAACGAGTTCAGCCGTTTTCGCCATAATAAACTAAAGCAGTTACTATATAAAAAAATTTGTTTTCTAAATTAAACACTTTATCAGTAGCAAGTACCCTGAAAAATGTTTGGGGGGAAGGCGAATATCTGACTTTTTGTGGAAAAAAAAATTTTTTATTCTGTTGTTTTTTTTAATCATGATTTTTTTTCATTTTTCTCTATTTTTTTTGGAAATGCGAAATAAATTACATAATCGTTCGCGCAAGTACAAGGGCACTGAATTTAAACACAAAAATTCATAAATCAGACAGCCGCTTTAAATGTCCAAACAGCAAGCATAATACTATATAAAAGGAAATACATATGAGTATCTTTACAACCTCAAATGTCGCGCGAAATAAAACTTACACTACTGCCTGAAGAAGCCGCTGATGATGCAGCGATCATTGCACATATTGCAAAAGCGTGTCATGTAAAACCCGAAGAGATTTCCGGCTATCAACGCATCAGGCAATCCATAGATGCGCGCAGAAAAGAACCACTGATTCAATTAACCGTTACGGCATATATCAATGAACCCTTACAAGACAGAACGCTGACGAATTTTGAATGGAAAGAGGTAACACATACACCGGAAAGCGCACTGATTATTGGCAGCGGCCCTGCCGGTCTGTTCGCGGCACTGCGACTCATCGAAAATGGTATCCGTCCTATCATCATAGAAAGAGGAAAAGATGTTCGATCCAGAAGAAGAGATCTGGCGCAACTCAATAAAGAGGGAATCGTGCATGAAGACAGCAATTATTGTTTTGGTGAAGGTGGCGCCGGCACCTACAGTGATGGCAAATTATATACCCGCAGCAATAAGCGCGGCAACCTGCAAAGAATTCTCGACATCTTCCATCACTTTGGCGCAGATGAAAAAATCCTCTACCAGTCGCATCCCCATATCGGCACCAACAAACTGCCGCAGATTATTACCGCCATGCGTGAGCAAATTGAAGCAGCTGGCGGAAAAATTTTATTTGAAACAAGAATGACCGATCTCATCATTAAAGATGGGAAAGTCGTTGGTATTAAAACCCATCAGGGAAATGATTTTTTTGCAGATGCCGTAGTGCTGGCAACCGGACACAGTGCGCGTGATATTTTCGAGCTGCTGCATCATAAAAATATTTACATCGAAGCAAAAGCCTTCGCACTGGGCGTACGTATCGAGCATCCGCAATCCATTATTGATCAAATACAATATCATTGCCCAACCAGAAACGCATTCCTCCCTCCTGCGGCCTACAGTGTTGTTGAACAAGTAAATGCAAGAGGCGTATTTTCCTTCTGTATGTGTCCGGGTGGCATCATTGCACCTGCTGCCACTGCTCCTGGGGAAGTAGTCGTGAACGGATGGAGTCCTTCGAAAAGAAACAATCCCTACGCCAACAGTGGTATGGTGATGAGTGTGGAAATTCCGGAAATCGCAAAATATATGAAAGCATCTCCTCATCCATTACTGATGATGCAGTTTCAGCAGCAGGTAGAACAGGCTGCATTCAAAGCAGGTGGCGGTCAGCTCAAGGCTCCGGCACAAAGAATGGAAGATTTTACCCGCGGGAAATTTTCAAACACACTGCCCGATTGCTCCTACCACCCTGGATTGAGTAGCGTAATGCTTCAGGAAGTTCTGCCGCCCTTTATCGTAACCGGATTAAAAGAAGCACTCATCCGTTTTGGGAAAAAAATGAAAGGATACCTAACCAACGATGCTGTGCTTGTTGCTACAGAATCGCGCACTTCTTCTCCTGTTCGCATACCCAGAAATCCCGAAACCCTGCAACACGAACAAATATCCGGACTATACCCTTGCGGAGAAGGAGCTGGCTATGCAGGGGGCATCATCAGTGCTGCTATGGATGGAGAAAAGGTTGCCGATGCCATTGCCAATGCATTATTGTAATTTTGCAGGGATTAATTAAGATTTCTCTATGCAAACAAGTCTGCAAGTTCAACACCTTAAAAAATATTTCGATACACATAAAGCAGTTGATGATATCAGCTTCGAATTAAAACCGGGCTCAGTATTTGGGCTGCTCGGACCTAATGGTGCAGGCAAAACGACATTGATCCGGATGATTACCGGCATCTTTTATCCGGACGAAGGGAATATCATCTTAAACGGCAAATCTTTCAATGCAAAAGAAGATATCAATCACATTGGTTACATGCCGGAAGAACGAGGGCTATATAAAAAAATGAAGGTAGGTGAGCAAGCTTTATATCTGGCGCAACTCAAAGGGCTTTCTAAAAAAGAGGCTTTTGAAAAAGTAAAATACTGGTTTGAGAAATTTGAAATGCAGAGTTGGTGGCATAAAAAAATTGAAGATCTCTCCAAAGGAATGAGTCAGAAATTACAATTCGTTACAACTGTATTACATGAACCTTCCCTGATTATTCTGGACGAACCTTTCAGTGGTCTAGACCCTGTGAATGCCAATCTGATAAAGGATGAAATCAAAGCGCTGTCCGAAAAAGGATCCACCATTATTTTTAGTACGCATCGCATGGAGCAGGTAGAAGAAATCTGTGATCATATCATTCTGATTAATCAGGGTAAAAAAATTTTAGATGGCACTGTTACAGGTGTTAAGCAGGATTTCAAAAAACACCTTTTCTCCATTTATACAGATCAGGAAAAAGAAATAAATGCTTCCGAATCTTTTGAAATTCTTCACCGGCATAAAAATGAAATCAAAATAAAAATCAAGGAAGGATACCACAACAATCAAGTGTTGCAAGAGTTTATGAAACAGGGAGCAGAGATATCAGGCTTTCAGGAAATATTACCTTCTTTAAATGAGATTTTCATTCAGCTTGTAGGCGACGCTGCAACTGCCAGGCCTTTTATTCATCATCAATCTTAATCAACACAAACGATGAAAAAAATTTGGGTCATTGTTCAAAGAGAATACATTTCAAGAGTCCGGAATAAAACATTTTTGTTATCTACTTTTTTATTCCCCCTGTTTCTGGTTGCCATCATTGCTGGTTCCGCGTATCTGGGAGCAGAAGGGACGAAAGATTATAAAATAGGCGTACAGGATGCCACCGGCAAATATGGACCGCTGCTGAAGAACGAAAAGCATATATTCTTTGAAACATCCGGGAAATATAACCGATCAAATTTTAAAGAAAATCAGCTAGACGGGATACTTCAATTTTATTCTAATGACAGCATACATGTTGATTCCATACGACTCTTTACAGCCGATCAGGGGGGCATAGGATTGGATGAGTCCATTGTTCGTCAGATCGAGAAGATTGAGCAGGAAAGCGCTATGCAAACAGAAGGCATCAGTCGCAATACCATTGACAGCATACAGCAAAAAAGCAAGATGTCAACTGAAAAATTATTTCGCTCTTATGTGATTAAAGGAGCTGATATCAAAGAAGGAAACAAAGGATTGGCTTATGCTATCGGATTCGGGAGTGGATTATTGATTTACATCACACTCTTTGTTTACGGAGCTTCTGTGATGCGCGGGGTAATGGAAGAAAAGACGAATAGAATAGCTGAGGTAATCGTAAGCAGTGTAAAGCCATTTCAGTTAATGATGGGAAAAATCCTTGGTATTGCAGCCGTTGGTTTAACCCAACTATTACTTTGGGCACTCCTGTTGTTTACGCTCTCTGC
>JBKDRQ010000149.1:0-2570 GCA_046341135.1 Bacteroidota bacterium | reverse complement strand
ACTTAGGGCTATGTCGTCTTCCAGATTTTTGATGCGCGAAATGCGAACACCCGCAGCCGGAACAATTTCATAAAGGGTAACAGTAGGACCTACTGTGGCAGAAATTTTTTGTATTTAAATATCATAATTACGAAGCGTATTGATGATCTGATTTTTATAGTTCTCCAGCTCAGCAGGATCCTGCACAATTTTTTCACTGCCATGATTTTCTAGAAGATCAAGAGAAGGAAACTTATAATCTTTCAGATCCAGAAAAGGATCATAGGGCGTGCCCAATTTCCCCGTCGGATGATTAGCTGTTTCCTCAGACTTGGTTGCTTCAGCTGTTTTAATTTCAAGTTGCAAATCATCTGTATTGCCAGATGAAGAAGGATATGATAGAGATGAAGATAAAGTTCCATCCCCTCCAGGCACCTCCTCCAATATCTCAACAGGTTCCAGTTCGGATTCATTTTCTAAGGCTGTATCTAACACCTCATTCGTCACCTCCTCTTTTTCCGTCAAAGAAAACTGATTTAGCGGATCATCCTGCTGCGCTTCCTGTTGTTGAATTACCAAGGGTATTCCTGCATTGATTAATCCATTCCCTTCTTCTTGCTCTTTCTTTGTTTCCTCTTGATCATTTGCATTTAACTCCGGCAACGGATCAGCAATCATTTCCAGGTCAGAAGGATTGGCAGCATCAGGTTTGATTTTTTTCTCAGGCCACTTAAAGACAGGATTGAATCGCCAGATAACATAAGACATAATAGCTATGACCAAAAGAATGGCCGTGCCAGCCTTACCGGCAAATCCGTTGAGCAAATCTGCTGCATAATTACCAATCATTCCTCCCCATGGAAAGGATTGGGCAGCAAGAAAGAATGAAAAAAATACAGGGAAAATAATCAGGCCCGCCAGGATATATTTTATGTTTTTCAATACTGAAAAAACTCGTTTATCAAACAGCAGATTCACGCCCAGCACAAAAAAGAAACTGCAAAAAAGATAGGATGCCACGCCAAAAGATGCATAAAAGAAATGATGTGCTGACCATGCTCCCAGCCTGCCCATCAGGTTGGCAACTTCCAATTCAGGCGCAAATAAAAAATGGGATGTCCCCTTCATCACCATATCCTGATCTTCTTTCCAGGAAAACAGATAAGAAGTAAAAGAAAGAAAAAGAAATACAGACAGCAATAAAAGAATAAAGCCGGCGATTTTATGTGTACGTTCATCCCGTACCAATTCCTTAATGCCTGTCGTTTCCATCTGCTCCTGTTGTAATTCAGTAGCTTCTTCAGATGTAGTTGAGTCCTGCTTCTTTTTTCGAGCCATGTTAACAAAGATAGTAAGCTGTATGATTATTTAGAAATAGACTTTCGGTAAATTCGTCCCGAAAATTTTAATTATAAACGATTGCTATTTTAAGTATGCGACAAACCACTACTCATTTGTTAATGATTCGTCCTGTTGCCTTCAACTTTAATCCTGAAACAGCTGTCAATAATGCCTTTCAGCAAAATGAAAGTGACATGCATGCGCAAATGAAAGCTGCAAGTGAATTTGACGGGTTTGTAGATAAACTACGTAAAGCCGATATAGATGTGACGGTTATAGAGGACACGCCCACACCCTACACCCCAGACAGTATTTTCCCCAACAACTGGATAAGCTTTCACGAAGACGGCACGATCATTCTGTATCCCATGTTTGCACTAAATCGCAGAGCTGAAAGAAAACCACATGTGATAGAGGAAATAAAAAAGAAATTTGAAATTAAAAAAACGATTGATCTCACGCAGTACGAAGGCAAAAATCTTTTTCTGGAAGGAACGGGCAGTATGGTGCTGGACAGAACAAACAAAATCGCTTATGCCTGCATATCTCACCGAACAGACCTTAACGTACTCGAAGACTGGTGTACACAAACACAGTTCCGACCCTGTGCTTTCACGGCTCAGGATCACCAGGGAGGCGCAATCTACCACACAAATGTCATGATGTGTGTAGCCGATCAATATGTAGTTGTCTGCCTCGACTCCGTTCGTGATACCGAAGAAAAAAACAGGCTCATTCAGCAAATCGCTGATACCGGAAAAGAAATCATTACGATAACACTTGAACAGATGAATCATTTTGCCGGCAATATGCTGCAGGTGCAAAACGGTCAGGGTAAACCGTTTTTAGTAATGAGCTCACAAGCCTACCATTCACTTACAGCACAACAAATCAGCATAATTTCTAACTACAATGAAATCATCCACAGTGATCTTACCACCATTGAAACCAATGGAGGGGGCAGTGCCCGGTGTATGATGGCGGAGGTTTTTTTATCCACAAAACAATAAATAATTCTGAATAACAGTACATCTTACTCATACTATGAGTTTTGCATCTGCAAAAAACATAATTTTACGGTCATTATTAGATTAATTCGACTCTCTTTTGAAGATTCCGGCAAGCCTTCAATTTCACCGCATTACTATTAACCCAACCATTAAATTATGATCAGACTTAATCGTTGCTATTTAGTTGTTGTTTCAACTATAATCCTTGTATTATTCTATCCACTCTTGTTGAGCGCTCAG
>JBKDRQ010000148.1:0-4958 GCA_046341135.1 Bacteroidota bacterium | reverse complement strand
ATTCAGTTCGCAGTTATATGGTCCTTTTCGCGATGCCTGTCACTCTGCTCCTAAGTCCGGTGCTTTAAAGAACAGGAAGACCTATCAAATGGATGCTTCCAATCTGAATGATGCTATTGCAAGTGCTTTGCGTGATGAAAGAGAAGGGGCGGATGTTTTAATGGTGAAGCCGGCAGCATTATATACAGATGTCATCAAAACGCTAAAACATCAAACGTTAAAACCTGTTGCAGCTTATCATGTAAGCGGTGAATATGCATCGGTAGAGTTGCTGGCTGAAAAGGGTATGGCCGACAGAGCTGCCTTGCATCTGGAAGTGTGGACGGCAATGGTGAGAAGTGGGGCTGATATTATTATTAGCTATGCAGCACGGAATGCAAAACAATGGATTGAAGAGAAACAATGGTAATGAAATTTTTTTTATTCATATTCATACTACTATTACCACTATGGGTCATGGCGCAGACAAGACCCGAAGAAGGGGTTTGGATGACATTGAATATGCCGGTGGATTTATCTTCAAAGTTGCAAATACACAATGATGGAAGTTATCGTACATTGAGTGTAGCAACGGATCCACTTCAGTATTTGTACCGAACCGGATTGCGTTATCACTTTAATGAAAAATATTCCGCAACCGGAGGCGTAGCTTTCTTTTTTACTCGTACCAGTTTCAATAAAAACAATACTGAGTTTGGGAATGAGTTCAGAACCTGGCAGGAGTTTCAATCCATTAAAAATATTGATGCTTCAAACAGGCTTCAAATTCGTTTTCGTAGCGAACAGCGTTTTTTTGAAGAAACCAAAAGGAGAGAAGCATTTGTGGCACATCGTTTTCGCTTAAGAGTTGGGTGGCAATATGATTTTGCCAATCACTGGAGCGTACTCTTGGCAGATGAGTATATGCAGCAATACGCAATGAATGATTTTACTTTCGACCAAAACCGGGTGATATCATCTATTATTTATCGTTTTAATGAAGCTACGCAATTGCAGGCTGGTTATATGTGGCTCTTGTGGCCGCAGGAATCCAGTCAGCATCTTATAAATATTACATTTCAGAAAAGAATTCAGTTATATGGAAAAAATAAAAGAGCATAAGAATCATTTGTATCCGGTGTTTTTGAAACTTGATCAGTTGCGACTCTTGTTGGTGGGTGCCGGTAACGTGGGACTGGAAAAGCTGGAATCTTTACTAGCCAATTCGCCTCGTACGGCAATTACCATTGTGGCGCCTATGGTGCGTGAAGAAGTGCGAAATTATCTGAAGGATTTTCCAGCATGTAAAGTATATGAGCGCAAATTTGAAGAATCCGATTTA
Source organism: Bacteroidota bacterium (assembly GCA_046341135.1). Lineage (GTDB taxonomy): Bacteria > Bacteroidota > Bacteroidia > Chitinophagales > Chitinophagaceae > Lacibacter. The sequence goes on along the minus strand of JBKDRQ010000148.1, from coordinate 3,637 downwards.
GAAGAGAAGGATTTGGTCATTCTTTCAACTGATGATAAAGAATTACATAAGCGTATCAGGATTATATGTAAAGAAAAAAGAATCCTCATCAATGTGGCAGACACTCCGGAGCTCTGCGATTTTTATCTGGGTAGTATTGTACAAAAAGGGAATCTTAAAATCGCGATTTCTACCAATGGAAAATCGCCTACTGCAGCTAAAAGAATCAAGCAGGTGTTGAATGAATCATTGCCCGAGGAGATTGACGATGTGCTTGAGAATCTGCATACATTTCGAAATACCATTAAAGGTGATTTTCAGCTGAAAGTAAAGAAGATGAATGCCGTTACGAAGGGATTGGTAGATAATGAAACAACCCTTGCCGAGAAGCGGTGGAAAAGAATTGCCACCTATTTTCTGATGGCCTTTGGTTTCATGCTGGTCGGTCATTTCATCTTTTCGTATATCCCTTTTGGACAAATTGCGACTGATGCTGTAAGCTGGTATCAGTCTTTAGATCCCGATATCCCACTTCATTGGATTGTATTGGCCGGTTTTTGTGCACAGCTGGTAGATGGCGCGCTGGGTATGGGTTATGGAGTGACCAGTACATCTATCATGTTGTCAACAGGAATGAGTCCCGCAGCCATCAGCGGCAGCATTCATACATCAGAAGTCTTTTCAAGTGCCGTATCGGGCTACAGTCACTACAAATTTGGGAATGTCAATAAGAAATTATTCAAGGCTTTAGTAATTCCCGGGGTGATTGGTGCGGCAGTGGGTGCGATATTTCTGGTGGTGATGGGGGATGAGTATAGTAAATGGTTACGACCAGCTATTGCGGTGTATACCATGTTATTGGGAATTAAATTTATCATCAATGCTTTCAGAGAGATGAAACCGCAGAAGAAGTTTAAGCACTATAAAATACTCGCCGCTTTCGGTGGATTCTTTGACTCTTTTGGCGGGGGAGGATGGGGGCCTATCGTTACTTCTACCTTAATTAATAATGGAAGAAGTCATAAATATGTGGTAGGGTCAGTGAGTCTGACAGAGTTTTTTATAACTTTCGCCAGCGCCTTTACTTTCTTCACGTTGATTGGAGTCAGCCACTGGCATTATATTATTGCCTTGATGCTTGGTAGTTTTATTGCTGCGCCCATAGCTGCTAAGCTTGCCGGCAAGTTGCAGAAGAAGACCGCTTATTTTCTTTTGGGAATCCTGGTAATTATATGGAGTGTAAGGATATTGGTAAAGATCTTGTAACTCATCCATTGATATATGTAACGAAAAAGGCGCAAATAAATTTGCGCCTTAATTTTTTTTGTTTTTGATTTTTGACTTAATTCCTATTATTTCAATACAATTGTCTCTTCTCCAATTTTATAACCATTGTTGTAAATAATTACTTTATAAGTACCTCCGGTAAGTCTTGTAGAGGGTTTCCATTCCATAGAAACAGGAGAGAATAAATCGGGTTTGAAGTTAACAGCAATTTTATTGGAATACTCCATTTCTCCTTCATCTTTTGTCTGGAACTTTCCGCTGCTCATTTCATTAATGTTAACTGTTTTTCCTGAAGGATCTTTGATAATAACGTAGATATCTTTTAATGATTCAGTTCCGGCGCGGCTGTAGACTTCAAAGCTCAGGCGAAGTTTGTCGACTCTTTTTGCTTTGGTTTTTTCAACTTCTTTTCCACTAAAACTTTTGACACTCAACGCGGCAATCCTGATATTGGTGGCAAAAAGTGTAGAAGCCTTATCCAGTTTTTCTTCCGTTTCAACTTTTTCTTTCTGTGTCTGGTCGTATTGCTGCTGCAGGTTATTTTTCTGAGTAATGAGCTCATTTTTATCATTGGTTAACTGTAGGTTTTCACCCTTAAGTCTCTCAATTTCAGCAACATATCCCGATATTTGTCCATTCAGCTCCTCTATAAGTTTCTTAGCTGCAGCCAGATCAGACTGAGATTTGTTTTGTTTTTTCAGAATACCCTGAATACGTCCTTTTAAAGACTCGAGTTCTGTGTTTTTTGTTTTAACCAGGCTATCCAGACTGCTATTCATAGTAGTTAGCTCATCCAGGCGGGTTATGGCTGCGTCATATTCAGTCTGAAGCGCATTTTTTGCACTGTCGCTGCTATTGAGTTTAGTCTGAAGTTCAGTCTGAATCTTCTTAGATTGAGATTGATCATAAAAGATGTACCCCCAGGAGCCAAGAAGCGCGGCTGTCAGGATAATGTAGAATAGCTTTTGATTTTCCTTTTTTTCAGGAATAGGTTGATTAGTTTCTGTCATGGAGCAATAATTTTGATTTCGGGCTTAAAGATAGGGATTTTGAAATATTTAGACCTTATTGGACGGGTTTTTGTTTGAATCAGGATTGCCTTCTTTTAACTTTTCAGTTTTAAGTTGCAGACCCTACCACGACAACAAAGAGAATAATGACAACCTGCTCTGAAGGAGCAAAGACAACCTGCATTTATCTCATTCTCCAGTTCTCCTCTAAACCGATAAAATCTTCCAGGTGATATACCTGGTCAAGGTGGACAAATAAGATGGTGCGGTCATCGACAATGGTTAATTTCTTTCTTTTTGCAATCGGCAACTTTTGAATTTCAGGGAAATATTTTAACGGGATGATAAATATCCGACCGTCATTCATGGTTAAAGTGATTTTACCGGGATGGTCAAATGTCACGTTATCGATGCTCATGATTTCTTCTTTTAATATCAGGTTGTACATAAAGAAGGGGTTTTTTCATTAGTGTTGATGATTTATCAATTTATGATTATTTCAGTAAAATTAATAAAAATAAGAATACTGGTAAATGACTATATTCTTTCATTTTATTCGAATTGTTTTTACTTTTTTCCCCTGACTTACTTTAATAAACTGTTTCATAAAGAGTTCTCTGTTTTCCTTTATTATTTGAAGGGTCTTATGAATTTCAATATCTGTCAGTGTGCCTCTTTGTACTACATATAAGTCATGGAGCCATACTTTAGCAGACTTCTGTCTTTTGCTTTTTTCTTTAACGATATGCACATGAGGAGGCTCATTAAGTGCGTCAAAAGAAAAAATAAAAAATGTAAAGAAGCGATAGGTCGCGAGCTTAGGCATTTATTAGGATTTAGCATAGCGAAAATAGTTGATCGTATTTCTTTCGCTGGTAATTAAACGTATATAATCGGTTATAAACGTTTAATAAAAAGGATTCTAAATCAAAAATCAATCCTTTTGATTCTTTATTATTTCACGCAATGGCACAAAGAGGCAAAGCTCGAAAAGGATTCATTCTATTAACGAAATCTGTGGCGCAGGCAAGGCAGAACGCGGAAGAAGTTGTCGGTTATCTGTTGTCGGTTATCTGTTATGTTTTTTTACAACTTGATATATTTTCATACTGATAAACTTTATGATGTTGAACTCAACTGCCAACCGCCAACCGCCAACTGCCAACTTTCTTACATACAATTACCTATTTTTCTAAGGTAAACCCTTACTATTTAAAGAATAATCCAAAAAATAAATCAAAATATATGCGTGAAATATTTTCCTTATCTATTTTCGTTTTGAAGATCGACCCTAAACTCGAAATACCGAATCAAAACAACAAGCGAAAGCATGAGCATACGTAACCGGTAATCTAAATTTA
>JBKDRQ010000147.1:0-6853 GCA_046341135.1 Bacteroidota bacterium | reverse complement strand
GTATTGCGCATAAGGATCGCCCTTATCTAATTTAATACCGCCATACCCATGAATATGAAATTTATAAGAAGTGCCTGGATCTATATCAGGAATGAATCCCTCCCATATGCCGGACTGATCCAGTCTTACATGGAGCGGATGGCTATTTTTATTCCAGTCATTGAATCCTCCAAATACAGATATATAGGTAGCATTAGGAGCCCATACAGCAAAGTAATATCCTTTTCTTCCCAGTACTTCCATTGCATGCGCACCAAATAACTCATAGCATCTGTAATTGGTCCCTTGCTGAAAATTTTTGATATCATCTCCTTCAAAACGGGAATAATTCCATACCGGTGCATCGGTTTCAATAAAATTAAAATCTTCATAGTGCTGCATAGAAAAATTTTAAGGGGTTAATTCAATAACCAGGTTGGTGTACGGAGTTAATTCTATACTTCCTTTCAGGGGAACAACTTCGCCCGATACAACATTTTTCCCATTTGAAGATTTACCCAAATGCTCAGCAAATCTGTCTAGATTCAATTTCGCTGATTCGGCATTGGTATTCATAATGCACATAACTTTTTGTTGATCCGTATATCTGAAGTAAACATATACACCATCAACAGGCAAATACTGAGAAAATTTACCTTTTGTCAATGCAGAGGATTTTTTTCGATAGTTAGCAAGCGTTCTGATATAGTTAAAAATGCTGTTTTCTTTTTTAGTACGGCCTTCTGCATAAAATTTATTTTTAGCATCGCCTTCCCAGCCACCGGGAAAATCCTGGCGAACATATCCGTCATTGGGGGATGTAAATCCTGTCATCAGTATTTCACTGCCATAATACATCTGTGGAATTCCTCTGGAAGTGAGCAACCAGGCAAAAGCCATTTTGTACTTTGAAGTATCTTCTCCCACTATAGAATAAAAACGAGCAATATCATGATTGTCTAAAAATATAACCTGACGTGTAGGATCCTTATACATTACATCCTGTGCAAGGGTGGTGTATAATTTATTGACACCTTCCGTCCATCCAAACTTTTCATTACAAGCGGGTTGAATACCATAAAATAAAGTCTGAAAATCGGTGGTCGCCTGCAGATTGCTTTTATAAGAAATTTGCAAATTATTCTCACAGAAGTAAGCCTGATTGATGACACCGTGTACCCAGGTTTCACCAAAGATGCTGAGTTTCGGATATTCGTCATACAAAGCTTTGTTGCAACGATTCATAAAAGCTAAATCATTATATGCATAAGTGTCAATACGAAAGCCATCTATACCAAACTCCTCCACACTCCATATTGCATGCTGAATTAAAAAGTTAGCCACAAAAGGATTTGTTTGATCCCAGTCGGGCATGGTAGGCACAAACCAACCATCACTCATTACTTTTTTGTCGGAAGCCGTTGCATACGGATCAAAGAGCACCTGATCTTTATAGCTTGTATTGGTGAATGAAGGCCAGCGGTGAAACCACGTACTATCCGGCATATCTCTATAAAGAAAATGTTCAATGCCTACATGATTGTAAACCGCATCCTGAATCATCTTCATGCCCTTTGCATGACAGGCATCCACTACTTGCTGATAAGCGATATTGCCGCCCAGACGAGGATCAACTTTGTAATGATTGGTGAATGCATAACCATGCTCTGTACGATCGGGCATATCGTTTTCCCATATGGGATTCAACCAAAGAGCTGTTACTCCTAAATCATGAAGGTATCCTAACTTGTTTTCAATTCCCAGTAAATCACCGCCGTGGCGATTGAAAACCGTATCTCTTCTTAATGTCTGATCTTTCATTCCCGACACACGATCATTAGAGAGATCTCCATTACTAAATCGATCAGGCATGATGAGATATATAAGATCCGCACTGGTCGCCCCATTGGCAAAAACAGTACCATTGCCTTTTCTTCTTGCTTTTAATTCATAGCTGGTAGAATAATTAGATTGTGTGCCGCCGGAAAGCTGTACTGACATCATGCCGGGTTTTGCGGAAGCATCAATAACCAGATCAAGAATCAAATAATTTTTATTCTTAAAACGGTGAACATTTTTCAATATTACTCCCGGCTGAATACATTTTACAGAACCATAATTGCCCACTTCTTTACCATGTATCATGAGCTGAAGATTCTTATTCTTCATGCCCGCCCACCAGGAAGAAGGATAAAATGCAGGAGCATCTGCAGCAGCAACTCCTACAACGATTAACAAACTGATTATGACTACTAAAAAGCTTTTCATAAAAAGAAATTTATTATAGTGTTCTGATATTTATTCTTTTATTCTACGTGTTAATAAAGCGGCAATGATCATGGAAACGCCACCAAGTACAATTGTATAAATAGCCTCTCCGCCAAAAACATGTTTTGTAAAAATACCCAATAAAGTTGCTGCTAAAATTTGCGGAATCACAATAAAAAAGTTAAATATTCCCATGTATACACCCATCTTATGTGCAGGCAGTGCCTGTGTTAACATTGAATAAGGCATAGCAAGAATACTGCACCAGGCAAGACCAATACCTGCCATGCTGATGATCAGCATATTTTCATTTTTGAAAAAATAAAACGAAATCAACCCCAAACCTCCTGCAATCAGTGATATCATATGTGCCCCCGGACGAGAAAAACGTTTTGCTAAAACGGGTAATAAAAAAGCAAACAAAGCAGAAAAACCATTATAAAATGCAAACAATACACCTACCCAGTTTCCTATCGAATTGAATGCATCCGATGTGGCATCAGTAGTCCCTGCTATATGCTGCGCTAATGCAGGAGTCGTATAGATCCACATAGCAAATAAGGCAAACCAGGAAAAGAATTGAACGACAGCTAATTTTTTCATAGTAGCTGGTAAATAATTCAGATCATCCATCACTTCTACAAAACCATTAGGTGTGTTCCTGTTTTGAAAAAGATAGGCCAACAACTGAAAGAGTCCAAAAACAGCTAAGCCTCCTGTCAACACGTATAATTCTTTCTCCAACTTTTCTGTTCTGTCAAGATTGTAATAAAACAATATGCCACTTAATGCGGCACCCATAATCAGCCAAAGTAACCCTCTGTTCAGAAAAGACTTAGCAGGAGTTTTTATTTCTATGCCATGTACTTCAGCTGTTTCTTCACCGAAACTTTTTAATTCTTCAGGAGAGTACTCTTTTGTGGTAATAACTGTGTAACAGATCGCCAGCATATACACAGCAGCACCAATGATAAATGAATATTTTACTGAATCGGGAATCAAACCTTCTGCTGCTTCATTGGCAATACCAAAAGAAGTCAGGATATAAGGCAATAAAGAGGAGATCACAGCCCCAACTCCAATGAAAAAACTTTGCATGGCAAATCCGGTTGTTCTTTGCGAATCCGGCAGCAGATCACCTACGAAAGCGCGAAAAGGCTCCATAGAAATATTGATGGATGCATCGAGCAACCACAACATCACAGCTGCCATCCACAATGCTTCCACGCCAGGGAACACAATTAATGCAAGTGAAGCGAAAATAGCGCCTACTAAAAAGTAAGGTCTCCTTCTGCCAAGTTTACCAATCCATGTTTTATCACTCATGTGACCAATGATCGGCTGCACAATCAAACCGGTTAAAGGAGCCGCAATCCAAAGAATGGGAATCTCTTCTATTTTAGCACCTAGTGTTTGAAAGATCCGGCTCACATTCGCATTTTGTAATCCAAATGCAAACTGAATTCCGAAGAAACCAACACTCATGTTAATGATTTGCTTAATGGACAAACGGGGCTTTCCCGCATTTTGGGTCGTAGACATATTATGTTGCTGTTTGTTTTAAGAAATTATCGCCTAAGATAATGATTAATAAGATAGTACAAATAAGAAAAAAAGAATATCAGATCACAAAGCCGTCGGGAATAACAGCTCCTTTTTTCACCACCACAATACCATCCTTTACTGTATATAACTCATGATTTGAATTAGGAAGATGTGTGCCGCCGTTGATACGGACATCGTTACCAATACGGCAGTTCTTATCAATGATTGTGTTTTTAATATAGCATCTTTCACCTATGCCTATTTTAGGAATACCTTTTTCAGCAGCTGCCAGCATATCTTCCAGTGTTTCGTAAAAATCGCTACCCATAATGTAACAACTGACAATAGTGGTACCATGGCCTATTCTGGTACGAATACCAATTACACTATGCTCTACCCTGCTTGCCAGAATGATAGATCCTTCTGCAATGATGGTTTTTTCCAGCGTAGTTCCGCTAATCTTGGCAGGAGGCAGCATCCGCGCACGCGTATAAACAGGATTGTCGTTATCAAATAAATTAAAATCCGGTATCTCCTGCGTAAGTGCAAGATTGGCCTCGTAGAAAGAATAAATATTTCCTATATCTGTCCAGTAACCCTCATACTGGTAGCTGGCAACTTTATGATTTGAAATGGAAGATGGAATAATTTCTTTACCGAAATCAGTAGCGGTACTATACTCCTTCAGGAGTAAATCAGATAATAATTGGCGGTTAAAAATATAGATCCCCATAGAGGCAAGATAAAGCCTCCCTTTCTGATGCATTTCGGTTCCTGTATCACTTACCCATTCGTGTAAAACTTCTCTGGAAGGTTTTTCAATAAAAGAAGTAATCCATCCATTATCATCTGATTTTAGTATACCAAACTCTGGCGCCTCTCTTTCTCCAACCGGAATTGTGGCAATACTGATATCTGCCCCAGTAGCCACATGCGCATCCAGCATTTTCTGAAAATCCATCTGATAGAGCTGATCACCGGAGAGAATCAAAATATAATCTGCTTCATGTTGCTGCATATGTCGCAAACACTGACGAACGGCATCTGCTGTACCCTGATACCAACCTGTATTATCCGGCGTTTGTTCAGCTGCGAGAATATCCACAAAGGCGCTGCTGAAAATACTGAAGTGATAGGTGTTTTTAATGTGTTTATTTAAAGAAGCAGAATTAAACTGAGTCAACACAAACATTCTGTTGACACCCGAATTCATGCAGTTGGAAATAGGAATATCAACCAAACGATATTTACCTGCAATGGGAACAGCCGGCTTACTTCTGCTGGCAGTCAATGGATATAATCTTGTACCGGCACCACCCCCTAAAATGATAGCAAGTGTATTTTTTGCTAAATTAAGTTTCGGCATAATGCATTTTTACCGTTTAAATATACGCAATAAAAAAAGCGAAGCATGAAAATTTATTCATATTTGAAAAAAATAGAGCTCATGTTACACAAAGTAAAAAATCATTAAGATTTATGAGGAATCTCTTTTGTATGAATAGAAATAATTTGCTGTTTTAGACTACTTTGCATTTATATTACGTTCATTATAACGGAGATGAAAAGAAAAAACATATCAAGTTGCTGCCACGTCAGCATTTCTCTTGCTCTAATACTGGCATCATTAAAAAGTATTGCTCAGCAACTGCCTTCTATACAAACGGATCGTCCGGATCAGACAGAGTGTCCATATATTGTACCCGCCAAACATGTTCAGGTGGAGCTTGGATTCAATTACGAATCGATTAATAAAACTGAAAAAAACTGGATTTTGCCTACGGCGCTCTGGAAATATGGTATTAATGAAAATTTTGAATTAAGATTAATAACAGAGATCAATAAAAATGAAATTACGGGCAAAGCAAACAGCCAACCAGGATTACTGCCCACCGAAATAGGTTTTAAAGTCAAATTAATCGAAGAGAATGGTATTATTCCTAAAATTTCATTCATCAGTCATTTAGCTATTCCCAAGTTATCATCAAAAGATTTCAGAACAACCTATTATGCGCCCAATTTCAGATTTACTATGTTGCATAGCCTAAGCGATGATATCGTGCTCAGCTATAATCTGGGCGCGGAATGGAACGGAGAAAGTCCTGAGCCGATATTTATTTACACACTATCGCCGGCTTATTCATTCAATGATAAGCTAAGCGCATACATAGAGTTATATGGATTTGCTCCGCAGCAGCAAAGAGCCGATCATCGTGCAGATGGGGGCATTGTTTATCTGCTCAAAGACAATATTCAACTTGATATTTCAGGAGGATGCAGGGTATCTGAAAATGCTCCTGAATACTATGGGGCACTAGGATTATCTGTGCGGTGGCCGCGATAAGGTTCGTTGATCGTAATTCGTTATTCGCTGTTCGTTAATCATTTTCGAGCCACGAGAAATGAAAACGAACAAAGATTTTTGGTTTTGATTTTTGCCTATTGATTTATTACTGCAGTTGCCCCCCTGCCCAGCTCAGCTGGGTTAATGCCTGCAAGTATTTGGCCTTAATACTTAATAATTTCTGCTGCGTTTCCAATGCTTTATTTTCGCGGGCGTTCAGAATAAACAACGTAGTTTCTCCTAATGTAAATTTCAGCTTCTCTGCATTCAGCAGCAATACATAATTCTGATAGGCTTTAGAAAAGATATCAACTTGTTTAGACAAATTGAGTACCTCTCCATAGTGATAGCGCAATTTGTTCTCCAGCTGCAAGCGCACTAAATCACGTTCCAACTCAGTAGATTTAATTTTTATTCGGGCAGCACGATAATTACCTATACCACTTCTGTTGGGTAGCGGAATAGCAATTTCAAATCCAAATCTGTAATTGTTTTCAAGCAAAGCACCACCCCAACCTCTCCAGGCTTCATAGCCTTGCTGCAAAAAATTATATTTTACATCTGCCTTGGGTAACAGGGACTGAAATTTAAGCTGACGATCTACCTTTAAAGACTGAATTTTATAATCAATAACCGCAAGCTTGGGATGTTGTGTTAGCATATTATTCAAACATTCATCAAGTGCAGTAAGATTTGGGGCTAATGCAGATTGAATAA
>JBKDRQ010000146.1:0-5569 GCA_046341135.1 Bacteroidota bacterium | reverse complement strand
AATCGATATATTGCTTCCTATGCAATTTTTCTTTCCGAAAACAGAGGGCATTATATGATTGAAAACATTATCGAAGATTCACTTAATGATTTCTTTTTCAACCATCTGTGCAAATACAAGGAAATTTGGAATCATCCTGTTTATTTTGTCGGAGGAGTTGCTTTTGCATTTGGCGATATCATCCGGATGCTCTGCGATAATTATGGTTTTCAATTAGGCCAAATACTTGCTCACCCGATGGGTGGGCTGATTGACTTTCACAAATAAATTATCGTAACATGATTAATGTCTGTTTTTTCAAGAATTTATTATTGTAATTTAGGGCATCATTTTAGGATTACATGAAATACAAAAAGCTTTAAAAATGATATATATGAAAAGAATACTCTTTACACTCTTTGCCGGATCCTGCTTTATGGCAAATGCACAACAGCAAAATATCTTTGGTTTTGGAGATATGAATGTCCCTAATCAATGGAAGCATATTCAAAGTTTTGCTCCGGAATCATCTTCTTCACTGAGAACATTAGTAAATGCATCGCAAATGACCGACTTAGTGGATGCATATGCAAGAAGATCAGTGGCTGGTCTAAGTGCAGTAGATCTTGTAGCAGCAGCGGGGTATGCCTCGTTTTCAAAACAGTTGTTTTACATCCCTATGCAAACCCCTGAGCTCAGGTGGGTGTATCTGAACGGGGCAGAAAATCCAACTATTTTCTCATTACGCTCATCCGTACTTTCACAGCTGAATTTTAACAAGCCTGAAGAACAGATTACAAGAATGACCATCGGGAAGGACGGTCGTGGTTATGCGCTTACGAACGATGCGATGCATTTGATTGAATTTACAACCAATGAGCAACCAATTGTAAGAGATCTTGGTCAGCTCGTAGATGACGCTTCGAATGCACTACACTCCGTACACAGCCCCTGTGCTTCATTTGGAGGAGATATGGTGGCGGGAGATGATGGGAATATTTATCTCATTACTATGAGGAATCAGGTTTATAGTTTTGAACCTCAAAAAAGAATAGCTAAATATATCGGATCAGTACAAGGTTTGCCTCAGCCATTTACTTCTAATGGCGCTGCTGTTTCAGCAAACGGCGCATTGATACTGACCTGCAGCAACGGTAATCAAAATTGCTATCAGGTAGATCCTAAGACATGGGAAGCCAGACCATTATTTGATAAACAACCTAATGGTTTTAATATGTCAGATCTGGCAAGTGGCAATTTGCTTGCCAGAAGATCCGGAATCAGGGAAAATGAATCCGCAGCCAATCAAGCACTAGGAGAGAATGTTATTCATTTATATCCCAATCCTCTTAGAGGAGGATCTAGATTGCAGATTTCCATGACGCAGGCAATCAGCGGCAACCATCAGATGCAGTTGATGGACTTGTCGGGTAAAATCATAAATCAGCAACTCGTTAATTTCAATGCGGGTAAACAGAATGTGCAGCTTGATCTGCCTGCAGAAATTGCTAAAGGCACTTATTTTGTAAAAATGATAGATCCTGCTGCAAATACGATTCAAACGTCGAAGCTCATTATTCAATAAAAGATATTAACGATATTTGAAACCTCCGGAGTTAACAACCGGAGGTTTTTTATTGAACTAACACTTGTTGTATTCGTTATGACTTCTACCTTGCGTAAGATGTTCGTTTAAATTTATTAGAACCATGCATGTACTCAAATTTGGTGGCACTTCAATGGGATCGGCTGAGGCCATGAAGCAGGTTATTGCTATTATCAGAAAATATACTTCTCCGGTGACAGTTGTGGTGAGTGCGATGAGCGGTACAACAGATCAGCTAATCAAATGTGGTGATCTAGCCGCAGGCTCCGATGAATCTTACAAGGAAATACTGCGGACAATCGAAGGCCGCCACCTGGATACGGTAAAGGAATTGGTGCCCGTTCAGCATCAAAGCAGTTTGTTGAGTCTGATAAAAAAAGGGTGTAACGAAATTGAAGACATTTGCAATGGTATATTTTTGATAGGGGAATGTTCTTTTAAGACGAAAGATAAACTCATGAGCTATGGAGAATGGCTATCCTCTACCATCTTTACGGCAGCTACACAACATGCAGGATTAAATGCTCTATGGGCAGATGCAAAATTGCTGATCCGTACCAATCAGCAATACGGAAATGCACAGGTAGATTTTAAAGTGACAAACAGACAAATTCAGCAATATATCAACCCCACAGATAAAGTCATTAAAGTGTTGCCCGGATTTATTGCTGCCGATGAAAAAGGGGTAACCACCACATTGGGAAGAGGTGGATCCGATTATACAGCTGCCATCATCGCAGCAGCTATTCATGCAGAAGTGTTGGAAATCTGGACGGATGTAAGTGGCATGATGACGGCCGATCCGCGCTGGGTGCCCAATGCTAAAATGATACCCTCTATCTCGTATCAGGAGGCAATGGAACTTTCCCACTTTGGAGCCAAAGTCATTTATCCGCCTACCATACAGCCTGCACTGGATTTGAATATTCCCATTCTTATTAAAAACACTTTTGCTCCGGAAGATGAAGGGACAAAAATTAGCCAACAATCTGATAATAAGCATATTATAAGAGGTATATCAAGCATCAATTCTCTTGCTATCATTAGTCTGGAAGGAAGCGGCATGATTGGTATTCCCGGTTTTTCAGCCAGACTCTTCGAGGCATTGGCTGCAGCAAAAATTAATGTTATCCTTATCACACAGGGGTCTTCTGAGCACTCTATATGCGTTGGGATCAATGAAGGGGAAATCGATAAAGCACAGGAAACCGTAAATAAAGCATTTGAATTGGAAATAGGTGCAGGAAAAATACAACCGCTGCAAGTAGAAACAGGTCTTTCAGTAGTAGCCGTTGTAGGGGATAATATGAAAATGCATACGGGTGTGAGTGGGCGCATGTTCAGCACCCTGGGACGTCATGGCGTGAATATCAGAGCGATTGCGCAGGGGTCTACCGAGCGGAATATAACCGCAGTTGTATTTGCAAAAGATGTAAAGAAGGCGATCAACGTACTTCATGAAGAATTTTTTGAGACGGTGAAAAAGCAGGTGCATCTCTTTGTAGTAGGCGCAGGAAATGTAGGGAAGCGATTGATTGAGCAAATCAGACAACAGCAATCTTTCCTCGACAGAGAAATGAATGTACAACTCAACATTACCGGTATTACCAACAGCAGAAAAATGCTGGTGGCTGATCAGGCACTAAAACTGGATAATTGGGAAAAGGATCTGGCAGCCGGAGATAAAGCAGATCTCAATCTTTTTATACAGCAAATCATCGACAAAAATTTACCCAACTCGGTATTCGCAGATATTACCGCGCATCAGGTCGTTGCCGCTGAATATCACAGACTGCTTGAAAAAAGTGTAGCCGTTGTTGCCTGTAATAAAATTGCCGCCTCTTCACCTTATGTTCGGTATCGTGAGTTGAAAGATCTGGCACGTGAATACAATGCGCCGTTTTTATTTGAAACGAATGTAGGAGCTGCGCTGCCACTGATTGGTACCCTCAACGATTTATGCAAGAGCGGTGACAGAATCCACAAGATGGAAGCTGTACTGAGTGGGACTTTAAATTTTGTATTTAATCATTATGATGGGTCACGTTCTTTTGCTTCTGTAGTCAAACAGGCTCAGGATGAAGGTTATACCGAACCTGATCCACGTCTCGATTTAAGCGGTACGGATGTAATGCGTAAGATTATGATTCTTACCAGAGAAGCAGGTGAAAAAATTGAGATGGAAGATATCGTCTGCAATGGATTTTTGCCTGATTCCTGCACGAAAGGTTCGGTGGAAAATTTTTATAAAGCCATGGAAGAGGAAGAAGCCCATTTTCTTGCACTTTACAAAGCCGCTGCGGCAAATGATTCGAAATTGAAGTTTGTGGCCTCCTTCGAGAAAAAAGACGGGAAAGTGTATGCCTCGGTCGGCTTGAAACATATTCCATCCGACAGCGATTTCTTTCATTTATATGGCAAAGACAATCTGGTACTATTTTACACCGACCGATACAAGGATCAGCCGATGGTGATTAAAGGTGCCGGGGCGGGAGCCGATGTAACAGCCAGCGGTGTTTTTGCTGATATCTTAAGAACAGTATAATTATGAGCAGCGCATATATAAAAGTTCATTGCCCGGCCACCGTTGCCAATATGGTCTGTGGTTTCGATATTTTGGGATTTGCTCTCGAAGAGCCCAACGATATCATGTATGTTCGTTTGATTGATGAGCCGAAGGTGGTCATCAGAAATCTCGATCATTATGGATTGCCGACAGAGCCGGAGAAAAATGTGGCAGGTGTAGTATTTAAAGAAATCATTCAACAGCAGGGGAATCGGTTTGGTTTTGAGGTTGAAATCAACAAAAATATAAAACCCGGCAGCGGATTGGGTTCCAGTGCCGCCAGTGCAGCCGGTGCTGCCGTTGCTGCAAATCATTTATTAAAGAATGTTTTTACGAATGATGAACTTATACAGTTTGCCATGTTGGGTGAAAAGCTGGCCTGCGGTGTAAAGCATGCTGACAATATCACTCCTTGTATTATGGGTGGTGTAACACTAGTACGATCTATTCACCCACTCGATATCGTTCGTTTGAATGCACCTGAAATGTATGCAGCAGTGGTGCATCCGCAAATTGAAGTGAAGACCAGCGATGCGCGTCAGATTTTAAGAAAAGAAGTTCAGCTCAAAGATGCCATTCGCCAATGGGGAAATATTGCCGGACTCGTGGCAGGATTAGAACATGGCGATTATGATTTAATTAGTAGAAGTCTGGAAGATGTGATTGTAGAGCCTGTGCGCAGTATGTTGATTCCCGGATTTGATGAAGTGAAAATAAAAAGTAAAGAGGCGGGTGCTTTGGGTGGCGGCATCTCCGGAAGTGGGCCTTCTCTCTTCATGTTATGCAAGGAAAAAGAGACTGCTATTCAGGTTGAAAAAGCCATGCAACAAGTATTTGTAAATCTTGGTATTGAGTACAAATCCTATATCAGCAAGTTGAGTAAGCAAGGGGTAACCTGTACAGAAAAATAGTTTATGCAGTATTACAGCTTAAAAAAGCAAAGTCCATCGGTAAATTTTGAGACTGCCACATTATTCGGGCAAGCACCCGATAAGGGCTTGTATTTTCCTGAAACCATTCCTCAGTTTCCGAAGGAAATGATGAATCAGATAGAACAATGGGATGATATAGATATTGCGATGCAGGTAATGCAGCCTTATGTAGGGAATGAAATCGATGCGACATCACTCAAAAATATTTTGTCAGAGACGATTAATTTTCCGCTGCCGCTTGTAAACATCAATGAACATATTGATACACTTGAATTGTTTCATGGACCTACTTTAGCTTTTAAGGATGTAGGAGCGAGATTCATGAGTCGTTGTCTGGGTTATTTCGTTAAGAACGGACAGGCCATTAAAAAATCACTTCCTGTAAATAATAAAAAAATTACAGTATTGGTTGCTACTAGTGGTGATACAGGTGGTGCTGTTGCCAGCGGATTTTTCCAAGTAGAAGGGGTGGAGGTGGTTATTCTC
>JBKDRQ010000145.1:0-2642 GCA_046341135.1 Bacteroidota bacterium | reverse complement strand
CCGGTGTTCAGTTTCAATAAATTTCCCAACGTAAATAAAGAGTTAGGCCCCGAAATGAAGAGTACGGGCGAAGCCATTCGTTTCATCAAAGATCTCCGCGATCCCTGGTTCCGCCAGTTATACAAGGATAGGAGCATGTATTTGAGTAAATAATCTTCTTTTTCGACTAGCGTGCCATAGGCACGCGATAATGGTATTCAGGCGACACCATGGTACTCTTCCGTGCCGTACGGCACGGGACAGCATTGTCGATATGCTGTTACCATTGTTGCATCCCGTAGGGATGCTGCCAAATTCATGATTTATTTCAAACTATACCGCAGACCCACAAATCCTCTCAACCCCTGGTTAGGACCATAAATGTAAGTGGGATCGAAAGTAAGCCCATACGGATTCTCAGGAGTTACCATTGCATTACCTGCTGCGTCAAAAACTACATTTTTATCAAAGGGATCATTCGCTCTGGCGATAATAAATGGATTTCCAATATTAGGCGTCCAGTTCAATAAATTCTTTATGCCCCCATAAATTTCAAGTCCCTTTTTGAGTTTTTTGGTTAGTTGAATATTTTGAATGCTCCATACAGACGAATATTCTTTTCTTGGATCCAGATCGCTTAATAAAGGCAATCGCATTGGGCCATACATATTTCCTGTATAATCAATAGTAATCCCTGTGGAACGCATGGTATAGCTGATATTCCAGACACCTGAAAAATTTTCAGCGAAGAGCTGTGGCAACTTTCTTTTATTTTCTACTGTGTAAACATCCATGTAGGTCACCCCTGTCAGTATTTTCAATCCTATATCAAAGGTCATGTCCAGATTTAAAGAAGCCCCTCTCGTTACGGCATATCCATCCAGATTGGCGTAGATAATTTCGTTTGGGTTGCTATCGTAATCAGGAATGATTTTATTATTAAAGTGCGTATAAAAAACAGCCGCATCCATATTTATAAAACTTCCGTTACCGGCATAGAACTTCTTACTATAGGTAATGTTTCCGTTCCAAGATGTTTCAGGTTTCAGATTCTCCCCGAATACAACTTTTCTCGCGCCTGTAAGTGCGGCATGATCTTCCGTAAAAACATTGGCAACTCGATAACCATTTCCTAGGCTGAATCTCAAGATATTTTTTTTGTCAGTTGAATTCCATTTGTAATTTAATCTCGGAGAATAAATATTTCCATGAATGGAATTGTGATCATACCGAATGCCGAGTAATAATTTGTGCTGATCATTCATTCGGATTTCATCTTGAATAAATACCCCCGGCAGATAAGTATGGGTAGGCTGGTTGCGACTGCTGTCGAATGAAAAAGTAGCCGGCGTGTTGTCATCGTAGTAAGTGTATCGATAGGATGTCCCGATGAGAAAGTTATGTTGCTTAATGGTTTTATTCCAGGTGAGCAGTCCGAAGCCGCTATATTGTTTTCCCACATACAGCATATTTCCATAGACGCTATTTTGATCATGACCATTTGCACTGAACTGAAAGTTGATGTCTTCTTTGAATGGAAGTTGATAGGCGCCCATCAATTCCCATCGGTTGGTATAAATGCTTTCTCCATAAATACTGTCACCTCCTCTGAAGGCGGGCTTCCATCGGGTATCACCTCCCCATCTGTCTTCGTATACATAGCGCGCTGCTATAGAAAATATGCGATTATTTTTTCTTTCTATATCCCATTTGTTAAAAACAGATATTCGGTTTTGAAGTGCCATATCCGTCATCCCGTCTTTGTTGTTGTCAATGGGAATGGAGTAGTTAAAGTAATTCACGCCAGTCATCCCTTGAACTCTTTTCCCCAACTTCCACTTAACGCCCAAATCTGCATTGGTTTCTGCCCAGCTTGTCGAAAATATATCAGCAGCAAATAAGGGGGCAGCATATGGTTTTTTAGTGATGATATTGATGAGTCCGCCTACTGCTTCACTTCCATATAGGGTTGAGGCCGGACCTTTCACGACTTCAATTCGTTCTATCAATGACTGGGGTATTCCTGATAAACCATATACGGTTGCGAGTCCGCTCACAATGGGCATGCCATCAATGAGTACCATGGTGTATGGGCCTTGCATCCCGTTAATCTGGATATCACCGGTATTACAAACGCTGCAATTCATTTGAGGTCTTATGCCGTTCATGTATTGCATGGACTCCATTAAGCTAGGTGCCGGATTGCTGCGGAAAAATTTATGAGAATAGACCTCTATAGGTACTGCGCTTTCTGGTCGGGATACTTCTTTCATGGTGCCGGTAATAACAACCTCAGAAAGTTCTTTATTTTTTGTGCTATCCTTTCCCGGTATATTTTCAATTTGACCGAAACTCTGTAATGCTGAAATGATAAGTGAACAGCACCAAGTAAGTTTTATATAGAAACGATCAGAAAACACCCATCAATAATTTGCCGCGAAATTATGAAATGCAGTAAGGCATAGATCGTATTGTTTATATTTTCACAAAAGTTTTAGGATGGTGGAATTAGGTTGATTTATCTTCGCTTTGCACCTAATCATCGCTAACCATGATTCCCTTTTGGAAAAAAGCTCCCTTTTTTCGTTTGCTCTTGCCATTGATTGCAGGTATAATGGCCGAATACTATTTACAGCTGCCGGTTTTGGTATTGGCTTTTTTAC